>JABDLW010000202.1 GCA_013001805.1 Saprospiraceae bacterium
CTGCTAACCATATCGCCATCTTTGACATAGGGTGCATGGCCTTGACCCGGCATAATGTTTACGAGCATATTCCCTACCAGTCCATTGGTGCCGATCTCCGCGATCGCATCCTTTCGCATATAGGTCGTGACCTCGTCTACAACCTTCATAGTTACCTTAACTATGGTATCTCCTTCCAGGAAAACCTCTTCTACAGAACCAATATTGATACCCGCAAACCGTACATTATTGCCAGGTTGCAGGCCTCTCACATCATAAAAAGTTGCCGAAATGTAGATGCTGCCGCTGAAAAGGTCGGCTTTATTGCTGATCCTATATAAAGAATAAGAAAAGGTTACGATTGCCAGAATGACGAACAAGCCTAAACGAATATTATTATTTACAGTTTTAGCCATCGATGGGGTTTTGTACTTCTTTATAAAAGGCCTTTACTTTTGGGTCTGTGGATCTGGCTAACTCAGAGTAGGTACCCTGAGCATAGTTGATCCCATCTTGTAAAATTACCACACGATTGGAGATGACACGTGCACAGTCCATATCATGCGTAATAATAAGGGAAGACGTCATGAGTTCATCTTGCAGTTTCAATATAAGTTGTATGATCTCATTGGCAGTGATGGGGTCCAATCCGGTGGTGGGCTCATCATATAAAATGATCTTTGGCTTAAGGATGAGCGTGCGAGCAAGTGCAACTCGCCTTTTCATTCCGCCACTTAACTCATCCGGCATCAGATCAGCTGCTTTTTCCAGTCCTACATTCCCTAAAGCTTCTCTAACTAATTCAGCTTCCGACCTACCTCTCATTCTACCTGGATGACGCCTTAATGGAAAAAGTAAGTTTTCACGAACCGTCATGCTGTCATATAACGCACTTCCCTGAAAGAGGAATCCAACATCCGTTCTTATAGCATCTAGTTCATCTTGTTCTACATCAGCCATGGACCGTCCTAGCACTTCAATGTGCCCTTCATCCATTTCTATTAACCTCACGAGGCACTTGATCAGCACCGATTTTCCTGAACCTGATTTCCCTAGGATGACCACATTCTCGTTGGGATACAATTCAAGGTTAAATCCCTTCAATACCTGATGATGGCCAAATGCCTTTTTCACCCCCTTTAACACGAGGAGGGGTTTTGTTTGGTCGTATGTAGAAGCACTCATCATATCGTGTAAAAGATATCGGCAACAAGTACCGCCAGAAAATCAACTAGAAATAATAACAGGCTGGCCAGAACGACCGCAGAGTTTGCAGCTTTACCCACACCAGCGGTTCCTTTCTTAGAAAAGAACCCTTTATAACAGCCGATCAGGCCAATGACAAATCCAAAAAAGAATGTTTTGACCGTGGCCGGAATGACATCTCCCAGTACGAGAGAACTGAATACCCGACCGAAATACAAAGTGGCAGTGACATCGCCTCTCGTAGATTCAATGAGATAAGATCCTGTTAATCCCACAAAATCAGCAGCGATGACTAAAAGGGGCAGCATCATGGTAGCGGCCCATATTCGGGTGACTACCAGGAATTTGAAAGGATTGGTTCCGGAAACCTCCATGGCATCAATTTGCTCGGTCACTCGCATGGAACCAAGTTCGGCGCCGATGCCAGAACCAATTTTACCGGCACAAATAAGGGCGGTTACCATAGGGCCGATCTCCCGTATAAAAGCGATACCCACCATGTTGGGCATGTAGGATGCCGCGCCAAAACTGATCATGGTAGGCCGAATTTGCAGTGTTAGAACAATGCCCATAATAAAACCCGTGGCTGACACCAAAAACAGTGAGCTGTAACCAATCAAGTAACATTGTTTAAAGAATTCCTTCCATTCAAAAGGAGGCCGAAAGGCCTGAGCAAAGAACCGACCTGCAAACCTCGAAATATGTCCAGTTTCCTCCAGACCGTAAATAACGGTGCTTTTGATCTTTTGTAAATCCATGAACTCCATACCTCTTTTCTAGATGCAAGTTTTACAAAAAGAATATACCCTTTGGGAGGGATAAAGTCAATGACTTTGATGAAGTGATGGAATGATTGGTAATAAAGGCGAATCACCTCAACATGTAGGCCTCACCCAGGTCAAGAAGTTGTACCTGATAAACGATCCATGACTTAATGCCTTGATTAATATCGAAAATGTCATTCATCCATTTTTAGCAATAAAACAGTACGCCTATTTAGCTCAAAATTATGCCTCATCGAACTCATTTCTCGTGAACAATAGAATACTCGCATACAAGGGCGTGAATGATAGCCTTCGTATATCGATTAAAAAAATTTTGGTTTGCTAATCAAACCGGATAGGGATGAGGTGGTATTGAGCGTACACAAAACAATGACTGGCAAGATCATATGGCAGATATAAATGAAAGTAGCATGCGAAGACATCAACTAGAGCGGTGATACTTCAACCATATTAATTCAGATTGTAATGTCGAAAATCAAAAAGGAGTAAAATAGATTTTTGTCTCTTGAGAGTGGTCAATTAAACAGTCTCATGATATGAGACAAGAGTTTCCCAAATATTTACCCAACGAAAAAAAATATCCCGATGCGAGAAGTCAGAATATAAATAACTCCAAATTGAAATGGTGTGTAAAACTGATCTGATAGCGGGCTGGGTCAGTTAAAAAAAATATGAAATTCTTTTTTAAATCTCTTTTTTGTTCGTAGATTACTGAAACATCCTCTACTATGTATCAATGTCTTTTATCGATACAGAATAGTGATAAACACTATTAATACACCCTACCTACTTATTTATTTTGGCGTTATTCTTATTCAGTTCGCGCGGACTGGACAGGCTTTGTTGTGCATTCGATTTATAAAGATTAATGTGGAAATAATAATGTGCATCAGTGTTTAGATTAATCAATTAAATAATCAAATATGAAACTTACAAAACCCAATTTTGGAAACGTTTTTGATTTAGCGACGGAACTAAAATTATTTTTGATTCCGTTCTTTTTTCTTGTAGCTTATACATCATCATATGCTCATGGTGTACAAACTGCTTGGTGT
>JABDLW010000209.1 GCA_013001805.1 Saprospiraceae bacterium
CATATGATCCGAACCACATTTTCTTATTTATGTCTTCATAAATTGCCACAACAGAAGTCATAATTTGGCTGCTGGCAATCGTAGTATCCTTTTGACAAAGAATAAATGTATCCGAATGGGCATCATATTGACTTAGTCCAAAACCAGCTCCCAGCCAGATGCGATCTTTGCTATCCTCGAAAATGCTTAAAACATACCGAATGCGATATTGACGAAATGCAGTAGAACTGACCCGGGGATCAAATCTTGTTACTCCCCACTTTGAATGGAGAGTCCATACGTGGCCCTTGCTGTCTTCGAGAACAGAAAGGATGAAATCACTACCTAGACTATTAGTATTATTCAACTCATTTCGATAATGTTTGTAATGATTATTTGAGGGATCATAAAGATTCAAACCACCACCGAAGGTGCCGATCCAGATTTCACCGGAACCCCGCTTGAAAAAAGAGGTGACCATGTTAGAGGTCAGACCTTTAGGCTGAAAGGCGCTATGTTTGATGTGCCTGAATGCAGTGTTGCGGCGACTCCAATGGCTGATTCCCTGTGATCGGGTACCTATCCAAATATCCTCAGCAGAATCTTTATAAATGACTTGAATTTCATTGCTGGAAATACTGGAATTGTCGAACGGGATGTTTACACATTTGATAATTTCTTGGGATGGGTGATCAAAGACAAGAACCCCTTTTGTGCCGGTGCCAATCCATATTCGGCTTCTATCATCAATGCCTAACGATTGAATGTTTTTCGCATTGGCAAGACCGGCGTCGGGAATTAACTTTTGAATGTGGGTAAAGGAATTGTCTTGGGGTTGAAAGAGATAGAGGCCGTTACCAATAGTTCCAATCCAGAGGCTACCATCACTGGCCTCTGTGATATCCCAAACATAATCTTCATTCATATCTGAACCAAGGAGTTCATGATTGGGATAATGAACAAATTCCCGGGAGTAAATATCAAACTGGAAAAGCCCTCCAAAAGTACCTACCCACAATCGATCTTGACTGTCCTGATACAGACAATGCACACTGTTTTGCCCATGATGCTGCCCTTCCTTCCGGTAAGGAGTAAACTCCATGGTTTTTGAGTTGAATCCGTAGAATCCACCTCCGTCTGTACCGAGCCAAAAGTTGCCATCCTGATCTTCCAGTATCGCACTGATAATTCGACTTACCGGTTTGTCATTGATTCGGGGTCCTGGTATTCGTGTGAATTGATCAAGTACCCTATCATATAGATGCAACCCTATATCCGTACCGACCCATAATCGCTCTTGTTGATCCTCATAAAGCGCATTGATGGAATTGTCGGTCAATGAGAATGTATTGTTTTTTTGATGTTTGTATTTTATAAAATGGTGCCCATCAAATCGATTTAAACCATTAGCAGTGCCGATCCATATAAAACCCTGATGATCTTGTTGAATACATTTTACTGACGAGTTTGAGAGGCCATCTTCCGGGACGAAGTGTTGGAATCGAAGGTTATCATTTTGTGCATAAACTGGCAGATAACAAGTCAGTATAGTTAAAATAATCCATGGCCAGCAGGAAGGTGTCATGGGGTGGATAAGTGTAATTTATCAAAATAATGAAATTACGTTAAATAGCCAAAAATAAATAGTTCAGCGATTGTAATTCATCTATCCTGGCTACTAGTTCCGCACTCAAAATTAGCCGTTTAAATCAAAGTACCGTAATATAGTGTTGTGCCGGAAGCTGTAGCAATCAATTGATTGGCATCTGTAAGTGAGGTAAGCAATAAAGAAGGACTGATAGTATTTAACTGGAAATACCACAAATTTACATAAGGATACCGGGATCAAATCTAACTCAAGATGTGATTCGTCAGGCTGATGCGGGATTTAAGAATGGCGCTTTAATATGCGGCAAAGAGGGTTGCAGCATGAATCAAATCACGAATTTAGATCCTAAATGTACCACAAGATCGTACTGGATGGTATGCTGTGATTTTTCGAGCACTTAAATAGGTTCTTTCTGATGTGCAGGCATCAAATTAAGGGAGGACGTCCTACTTTTCGCCCCCCCTTTCAATTACAGTCGCATGAGTCTATTAGCTACTGGCAAGATCTAGAAGTCTGGGAATCGAAATGCACTCGAGGTTCAAAAGGTGACAAGTTTATCTATTTGCAAAATATCGAAGACTTATCAACCAAAGCAGTGATGTCTCCATTGGCATTCACCGTTATATGGTAGTTGTCATATTGTCCGAATTGAATTCCTCCTCTTCCAACAAAATGAAATCTATTTACAAAGGAATACGTCATCGCACCATTAGGACTTGCGGAGTTGTCCTGAGTGACCCCAGTGGCTTGGAATCGGGTACCGGTGGTCTGGCCTACAAGAGTGCCACCCTGCGGTTGGGCATGGAATTTTGTCACATCTCCGGCTTTATTAAAATGGACGACTATGTGAATACCTACATCACCCTCAACCACCTCACCTGCCCCACCGTTTGCACATGGAACAAATTCGGTTATGGTTTGCACGAAATCGCGAGTCGAAATCGACTGGGCATTGATCATCATTGCCAACGCACTTAGGAATGTCAAGGAAATGGTGGATATAAATTTTAATTTTTTCATAATAGTATGGGTTTAAATAGTTACAAAATCAATCTGACAGAGTGCTAGGCTGGCATTAATGTGTGATCGTTAAAGTCTCTCAGACATTAGCTACTCCTGATCACTGGGGCCGGAATACCTCCCCTTTTATACAAGTTTTACTTTCTATAAATATGCCGGTTCTCTATCCTCTATGCTTGTAATATTTATTCAAAAACAAGGACTATTTGCGCATTTGTACACGATTACGAGCTGGTTTGAGTTTATGCAGTATGTGATAGAGTTGCTCCTAGGTAATTTTACTTCAAGGGGCAGACACATAAGTCCTTGAAGGCTAATCGTCATCCAAAAATATATGTCAACCCAAGGCAAGGCAATTACCGCCAGAGCGCTGAGAAACGGTCATTCTAACTCCGTTCAATTAAGATCCTGACATTCACCCAGCGGCATTGTAAGCTTGTTGCAATGCGGAAGCTGGACATGGGAAGGATAAAGATGAATCGAGTGACAATGTGCCTAAAGTCACAATTTAAGAGGATACAGAAGTAGGAGAAGACCTTGGGTTTTTGTAGTGAGAGGTAAAAATGCCCGTCCGAATAGGCTGGCCGGGTAATAAATACAGGTGCTTCCAGTGCTTTTTGACACATGAATGAATGAAGACGAAGAGTCGAGTACGACAGTGCTCGAAATGAGTGAACCGCGAAAGCAGGTGGGCTGGTGGTCACCATCATAGCCAGTCCCGCCTTGGCGGGAGTGAGCCCGTCTGGCGGCCGGACAGGAATCAAGAAGTAATAGAGCCCGCCCTGAACTTGTTGAAGGGTGCCCGTATTTGCCCGCCTGAATCGGCATTGGTCGGGCAGGCAGCAGTTTGGCCTAGTAATAGAATTCCTAATGCATAATTCGGTCAATGTCCTTAAGTTAGGAAGGAGACTCAACTCCAAGGGAAAAGGCATTATGTTTTATTTCCTCATCAGGCTCGAGTTGCAGCGGGGAGGCGCCCCTTTACTGGTAGGGGGCGAGCCAAGCCAGATAATGAAAAGGGTCAAAGTGTCCTTAACTTAACGACATTGATAATTCGGGTTAAAATCAAGGCACTTAAAAAGAGATTATAGGTTTTGTTTGCTCGACTGGTACGCTGGTTTCACATAGTATTTCTTTCTCAACCAAAAGGCTACCCGAACCAATAATATTAAGGCTGGTACTTCAACCAAGGGTCCGATAACACCTGCGAAGGCCTGCCCTGAATTCAGACCAAAGACTGAAATGGCTACTGCAATGGCTAATTCGAAGTTGTTGCCGGCGGCGGTAAATGCGACAGCGGCATTTTTGTCGTATTCCGCACCCATTGCTTTGGTGGTGAAGAAACCCAATATGAACATCAAGCCAAAATAGATTAAAAGTGGTATAGCTATTCGAACCACATCCAAGGGAATTTCAACGATCAATTCTCCCTTGAGAGAAAACATCACGACGATCGTAAATAATAGGGCGATCAAGGTCATCGGCGATATGGTTGGAATGAACTGCTTTTGGTACCAATCTTCTCCCTTTAGCTTCACTAGAATGACGCGACTAAAGAAGCCCATCATAAAGGGTATGCCCAGATAGATTGCCACACTTTCGGCTATGGTAGCAATGGAAATATCCACAATGGCTCCGTCAAACCCGAATAATGGAGGTAGTTTGGTTATGAATAACCAAGCATAGAAACTGTATGCAAATACCTGAAAAATACTATTCAGGGCAACTAAGCCCGCACCGTATTCACTACTCCCTTCGGCCAGATCATTCCACACTAATACCATAGCAATGCATCTCGCCAGGCCGATTAAAATCAACCCAACCATGTAC
>JABDLW010000267.1 GCA_013001805.1 Saprospiraceae bacterium
TAGTACAACTGCTATTGTAGACACGGCAACCAAAAATATGGAGGCCCTTAAATCATAAAAGACCAATTAAAATTTAATCGTATGAAAAATCAATATGATGCTCTGCGTGAAAGTCAAGAAAAGATCATGGACTTCTGGACTAATGCGGGTAAGGCAATGATGGACAATTGGACCAATGCATCAACTGGTTTGGAAACTCCCCAGGACTTTCTGCAAGTGTGGCTTGATAATTCAAAAAAACTCTGGTACGAGACTTCTAAGACTGGCGATATGTCCTCTGCTTTCAATCAAAATCCAGAATTACTAAAGCACTGGATTGGTCTGCAGCAGCAATTTGCCAAGAATTGGCTCAAGTTCTATCAACAACAAACCAAGACCGGTAGCCTATCGGCAAATGGTGGCTACCCTGGTTTTGGTAAAGAACTTCCATCAAATCCTCTGCAATATTTGCAAGAGTGGATGAAGCAAAGTCAGGATTGGGCAGAAAATCTGGTATTGGAAAACCTGCCGGCAGGCCAGCAATCTCACCTTAAACAATTTAAGGACATTTATCAACAAATGTTTAATTACTGGGAGCCGCTTCTGAAGGTCATTAAATTGGATTTAGAAGACTGGAATCAAATTAATCATTTGTTTAGTCAACAAAAATATCTGGAGCTGGTCGGTCAATTTATGGGATTTCAGGCACCCGTTAATCCTGAGGTCATGCAGCAAGAATTACAGAAGGCATATGACCGGTTTGCTGAATGGACTAAGGGATATACAGCATCAAAAATTGACTGGACGGACCAAGTCAAGAAGTTTAATGAGGTATTTAGTAATGCCGAGGGATCACCAGTCAAGTATGTGTATGATATGAATCGATTGATTGGAGAAAGTCTCGATTCTTATCTCAGCATTTCCGGGCAGGGAAAAGAGATCGAAATGATCAAAATTATGAAAGAGATTCAGTTTGCCTACTTTGCCTTTATTGCCAAATCTACCGAAATGCAGCAGAAGGTATATGAAGCCAGTGCAAAGGCATTGCCTGAGTCTATTGCTCATTTTTCCCAGCAGTATGAAGAAAATAAGACCCTACCAGACTACCAGAACTATTTTAAATATTTTGTTGACACGTTAGAGAAACATGTCACTTCAACATTTGCCTCCGATGAATACAGTCAACTGCAATCATTGGTGGCGAAAAATGCCAGTACGGTTAAATCTTTGTCAGAAAAACTAGTGGAGTTGGCTTCCTCTGATCTACCGTTTCTTACCAATTCCTTTGCCGATGAAGTAGCACTGGAAAACAAAACACTGCGAAAAAAATTACGAGATCTGGAATTACGTATTGAACAATTGGAAAACAGGGATAAACCGGAAAGTTCCGGCATTAATAAAACTAAAAAAAAAGTAGCCGTAAACAGACCAGCAAGAAAACCAGTACCCAAAAAAAGACCTCAGCCTAAAAGTGCTGCCACATTATCATAGCGTAGATAACACTTCGCACCGTCACTAAAGCATGAAATCCTGAAAATTATTCTCATTCGTTAATCCCAATAAACTGGATGTTCAGGTATAAAGTGATATGGTGACGGTGCTCTCTTTCCAACCGAACACGACTTAAATTTAAATTATGTCAAAGAACCTTGCCGACCAAGTATTAGAACAAGTTAATACGATTGGAGATGCCATCAGAAATATTGCTGATGTGACAGAAATTGACATCGCGACTGCAAAAAAGGAGATTGTCTGGTCGGATGGTAAAGTCAAACTTTATCATTTTGATTCCGAATTTGAGATAAAATGTGAAACGCCAGTTTTGATTTCCTATGCCCTGGTCAATCGCTGGGAAATGATGGATCTGCAGCCCAATCGCAGCCTGATTCGCAAGCTACTTAGTGAAGGCATTGATGTGTATCTTATTGACTGGGGTTACGCCAGCAAGATCGATCGATACAAAACCATGGAAGATTACATTCTAGGTAATATTCACGATTGCGTAAAATTCCTCAAGAACAAATACCATATACCGGCGATCAATCTAATGGGCGTCTGTCAAGGCGGCACATTTAGTCTAATTTATGCGGCACTACACCCAGAAAACATTAGAAATTTAGTCACTTTGGTTACCCCGGTAGATTTTGACATCGAAGAAGGTCTGCTTTTCAAGTGGGCTAAGGACCTGGATATTGATGCCATCGTGGATAACTTTGGTGGTGTCGTACCTGGAGATTTTCTTAATACCGGTTTTGACTTTTTAAAGCCGATGAATAAAACCCGGAAGTATCTGGCACTGCCCAAGACTATGCAAAACAAAGACAGCTTGATGAATTTTCTCCGTATGGAAAAATGGGTAGCGGATAGTCCGGACCAGGCAGGAGAAACCTATCGTCAATTTATCAAGGAGTTCTATCAGGAGAATAAACTTATCCAAGGTCAGTTTAAACTAGGAAACCGAATCGTCAATCTGAAGGGAATAAAAATGCCCGTTCTCACAATTTACGCTAAAGCAGACCATATCGTTCCACCTGCCAGCACCATACCCATCAATGAAGTGGTGGGATCTAAAGACAAGGAGCTCATGGAGTTTCCCGGAGGTCACATTGGTGTGTTTGTCGGATCCCGGTCACAAAACGTTCTGACTCCGGCCATTGCCAGCTGGCTGATTGAACGCGATTGACATTTCGATAAGAATTCGTATTTGCTTTGGACCGGTCTGAATATAAGACAATTATGTAGTGGATAATTAAGTAAAATTTTATCACTCGATATTTTCTTTTACTTTAAGGCCCGGACTAATTCCTTTCCATTTGAGTAATCCTCTGCAAAAAAAGTCAAAATCGGGCATCGCTTACACGGACATTGGGCAGGGGAAACCAATACTCTTTGTCCATGGTCTGGCCAGTAGTGGAAAATCATTTAACCTTAATCTGGAAAGACTCTCAGGAAGATACCGTTGCATTTCCATTGACCTGCCTGGGTACGGAAACTCGTTTCGGCCACCTTTACCTGTAGGTATTGCTTTTTATGTTCGGCAGTTGGTTCATTTTATAAATGAATTAGAAATCAAAGACGTAACTTTTGTCGGACATTCCATGGGCGCACAAATTATTTTGAAGCTCCTTTTCACTCATCCAACCATGGCAAAGCATGCAATTTTGATTGCCCCGGCAGGATTCGAAACTTTTACCGAGTGGGAAAAACACTGGATAACGTCCATCGCCAATCCGGAAATTCTTAAAAATTTGACCATCGAGCAAGCGGTTCAGAATATCCAGGCAAATTTCTACCGGCTTCCTGCAGCCGCTCAGTTCCTCATCGACGACCGCATCCGCCTTATGCAATCACCCTATGATTATGATTTCTATTGCCAACTGATTTTCTCAAATACTGTCTCTATGCTCGACGAACCCATTTTTGAACACCTGCCCCACATTTCACAACCCATCCTGGTCATTTTTGGACAAGAGGATCAATTCATCCCAAATCGTGTCTTGCATCCTCTCGAAACGAGCGAAACCATCGCCAGAAAAGGATGTGAGCAATTACCCCACTGTCAATTAATTGCGATGCCGGAAGCGGGTCATTTTGTGATGCTCGAACAGCCAAAAAAAGTAAATGAAGCAATCCACGCGTTCCTGGAAGGTAAATTTACTGATGATTGACCTACTCAAGACGTTCTTGAGTGCCCGCATCGTGTCTCCTACCTGTCTACCTTAATCCCACCACATTTGATTCATATCAAGCATCTGTGATCTTTAACTCGATTGTCACAGTAGTTGATGAAAATCAAAAATTCTGGCTTCCTTATAGAGTACAATTTGCCGTGAATCTCCAGCTGGAAGTATAAAGAATGAAGG
>JABDLW010000293.1 GCA_013001805.1 Saprospiraceae bacterium
TATCAACCTTAGCTGGAGCGGATCTCCTGAAATAAAGGATCCATCGGTCGCTCTTAATATTTTCAGAATACTTCAGGAATCTATTTCTAACGCTGTCAAATATTCTGACTCAAAAAACATTGAAATCAATGTCTCCAATAAAGGGATTTTTAGCATGGAGGTAAAGGATGACGGAAGAGGATTTGCTATGAATGGAAATATAAATGGATTCGGGATCGAAAATATGAGAAAACGCGCAGTCTCAATAGATGGAAAGCTGCACATCAAAAGCGATATAGGCAAGGGAACACAAGTGCTTCTGGAGGTTTGACAAATCAATAGAAAAGATCATCAAAGAGTTTGTTCCTGATAGCAAATTTGACAAGACCCGCAAGATTTTTGGCTCCCGTTTTTTCCATGATGTTGTGTTTATGGGTTTCTACGGTTCGCAGACTTATGAACAATTGTTCTGCAATTTCCTTGTTTGATCTTTCTTGAAAAATCAGATACAGAATTTCTCTTTCTCGGTTGGTAAGTTCAGTTCCCGTTTGAGCTGATGAAGACAGACTGTCCATTATTACCTCAGTAACAGTAGATGAGTAGTACTTTTCACCATTTATTACGGCTTTTATCGCTTTTACAAGGTCCTCAGTATTCCCCTCCTTAAGCACATAGGCCTGAGCGCCAGCCTTCAACATTTTTTTGATGCTTACCTTATCATCCATCATCGACAATGCGATCACCTTAAGTTCAGGGTCGTATTCATGAATGTTTTTCATTAATTCGACGCCGTCCATCTTTGGCATATTTACATCTGTGATCACAATTTCAAAATTGTCTCCCTTAATCATCTCCAGGGCTTCCTGACCATTTCCGGCTTCGAAGATGACAGCATCAAGATTATCTTTTAGATAATCTCCCAATACCTGGCGAATGATCTTATGATCGTCTACAAGTAAGATTTTCATTCAGAAAAATGATTATAAAGACAGGCGGGTCAACTACGAGATCAACGTAATTTAAGAAAGCAGTATTAAAACTATTCTATAAGATGCCTAATTTCTTTTGTTTTACTCCTGCGTTAAAAATCACAATCATACCTTATTTCCAGATGAGTACTTACGTAAATCCCCTTTCTTCCGGTCACCCCACAGTTTTTTTCGAAAGACCTTCAATCGGGTGGCACTATACCATGAGGGAAAATACAGCAATACTCAATGCCAGGATTTATTCAGCTGCATCAGGTAATCATCAAAACCTTTATCAGATACTGACTTCCTACTTTAGGACCAGGGATGAGTTGAGTTTAATTCTTGACCTTCGGGGATACGAAATGGAAAATGTAAACAGTCTGTTTTTTCTTTTTCGGCTGCTCAAGTACTTCCAGAATATCCAAAAAAACATCTCTGTTACATGGATCAGTCACGATAGTGACATGAAGGAATTGGCTGAAGATTTTAAGGATCTATATGCCGTAAAAGTTGTTTGTGCGGCAGCTTGATTTTCATTTTACCACAATGAACTGGTAATTGGCCGGATCCCAATCGATTACCAAACCTTTCCCAACTTTCTTCGCAACTTCCCGGCCGTAGATCACTTCAACGAGATACATTGCAACATCATAGGATTTTATTCCTCCCTGAGATGTGAGAAGGCTTCCATCATGTACAAAGGAGACATTTTCATGAACAATCAATTCCGGAAACATTTGTCGATATCTTTCTACATCCGAGGGGAATGTGGTTGATTCTTTACCATCGACCAATCCTGCCTTCGCAAGAACAAATGCACCATCACACAATGAAACATTAAATTTTGCGCGTTTGCCCATTGTGGTCACGTAATTGATCATTTCGGAGTTTTCAAGATCGGTATCCATGCTGTTTTCAGCACTGGGAACTACCAATATGTCTATTGGTGGACTTGTCGTAAAATCGAAGTCCGGTATAATTTTTAAGCCCTCGAATGTAGTAATGGTATCCCTGTTTGGAGCGACTGTAAATACCCGTATTCCTCCATCTGTGTGGAAAATTGTGTGTTGAAAAATGTCAAATGGAGCAATCAATTCCGAATTGTAGACACCGTCAACAATGAGAAAACCAGCTGACAGCGTTTCCGATGGTGCCTCGGAGTCCCGAGCATAATCATTTGATGTCTTAGTAGTGCAGGAGGTTGCGAAAAGAATTCCAAATATCAGGAGGAAAGTCTTCACAGACTGAAAGCCTTTTTTATCTGGTCGACATAATCCAGTTTTTCCCAGGTAAAGGTTTCAATTTCTTTCACCACTTCTTTTTCACCTGAAACGAACTTTACAGATTTTTTTTCTGGTGTCCTTCCCATATGGCCATATGCAGCTGTTTCGGAGTAAATTGGCGAACGCAGGTTGAGTCGCCGTTCGATAGCCGCGGGACGCATGTCAAATAGGTCCTTTACTTTCAATGCAATTTCTCCATCGGTCATGTCAACTTTAGATGTTCCATAGGTGTTAACGAAAATGGCCATCGGTTCTACTACTCCTATGGCGTAAGAAACCTGGACGAGTACTTCGTCAGCCACCCCCGCGGCTACAAGATTTTTCGCTATGTGGCGAGTGGCATATGCCGCTGACCGGTCCACTTTCGAAGGATCTTTTCCAGAAAATGCACCACCACCGTGAGCTCCTTTACCACCATAAGTATCTACTATTATCTTTCTGCCAGTTAAACCGGTATCTCCGTGAGGCCCGCCAATCACAAATTTTCCAGTTGGGTTGATATGATAGGTGATCTTTTCATTGAACAATAATTGAATATCAGCTGACATTTTAGCTTTTACTCTTGGAATCAAAATTCCGATCACATCAGACTTGATTTTATTGAGCATTATATCGTCGTCGTTATCAAACTCATCGTGCTGGGTTGATAGGACGATAGAATCAATCCTCACCGGCTTGTTGTTGTCATCGTACTCTATGGTCACCTGTGCTTTTGCGTCAGGCCTGAGATATGTTATTTCGTCATTTTCGCGCCTTATCGCGGATAATTCCCGCAGAATGTTATGAGATAACTCCAAGGCCAAAGGCATGTAA
>JABDLW010000306.1 GCA_013001805.1 Saprospiraceae bacterium
CGACAGTATCTTGGCTTAATAAGAAAATGCTAATCTGCACCAGTATAGTGGCGATCCAAAGCCACAGCATCCATCTTCTAAGATAGAATCCATCCTTAAAGACTGACTGACTGAACAACCAAAAAGCATAAGGCAAAGAAATAGCAGGAATAAGGAATACATAAAATAGAACTGTCCCCTGGATGGGTTCCCAATCTACTATAAGATAACTTACACAGCAAATGGCAAATCCTACAGCTGGAAAACTGTGATTTCTATTTAATTCCGGCAATAACAAGTGATAAATAATAACGATCGAACAGCCTACTGTCAAGTATCGAAAAATATCAATCAGCTGATCCAAAGCCCTTATATTTGAAGTTACATAAAGATATAAACGGAAGTCATAAAGAAATCGCTTGTTTGATTTAATCGACAAAGTATTGTGGAAGCAAGCCGGGACTGTATTTGAATATTTATTCGATTAGGTTATTGCACAAGAGATCCTAACGATTACTCACTGACTGCAACACCCGTAAAGCATTTCCTCCGATGATTTTTTGTATGTCCACATCAGAATAACCCATCTGTACCAGTCCGACGGTAAAAAGCGGCCAGTTGGTCCATGCCATGCTTTTACGCATAAGCTGTGTCTCCTTAAAATCATCCGGGGGCCACAGTGCTTCCCAGCGAATTCGCCCTTTTGGCCTTTCCGGTATTTTCCTATTTTGCTCCGGCGCGTGTCTGGATACATAGACTACATCCGTGCCGATACCCACGTACTCGGGGCCATATTTCTTTGCAACGTAATCGATATGTTTCATCATGTCGGCGATCGAACCGGTGCCACCCAGGAAACGGGGTATGCAGCAGATGCCAATGTAACCCTCCTTATCAGCAATGGCTTTAATCACCTTGTCAGGTTTTGACCGTATATGCTCATGAATTGCTGCGCAGGTCGTATGACTTGCCACAATGGAGCGGTCTGATAGCTGGGCGGCTTCTAAACTCGTTTGCCATCCCGAATGGGCAATATCGATGAGCACCCCTACTCTATTCATTTCCTGAACAACGGCGCGTCCGAAGTCGCTCAAGCCCGCATCGGTCGGTTCTCCACAACCATCTCCAATCAAATTACGTCGATTATAGGTCAGGTGCATCATGCGAATACCGAGTTGATAAAATACTCTGATGTAACGCAACTCCTCTTCCAACGAAACCATGTCAAGCGGCATAGGTACGCCATTTCCACTAAAATACAGGAGATGCCGGTTGGCACTCTTGGCATCCAATGCATCACCGCTAAGCAGGCCTTTTTTAGCAAAGTCCGGCATCATATCGGTCACGTAGGTAAACCTGGCAAGTCGTTTCAACAAAACCTGGACTGAATTGCTTTCTTCACCGGCATTTTGAAATAAGCAGGTCACTCCGGATGCTGCAAAGGCTTCAACGAATTCATCCCGTTCTTCCGGCACATCCACGCATCGTGTCATGTGATGATCTTCTTGTAAGTCATTGATCTCCAATACCGAAGCATTCTGTGCAATCGCATCTGCTATCTTGGCTCCATCGTATCCTGCTCTAGGCATAAAGCCGTAAGTATCAAAGACCACTGAATTTGCATGCAGTTCTAAGCCGTGTTCCAGGTCCTTCTTGCTTGGCTTTAGAATGCTTAAGGCAATGTCCCGGGCTTCCTGGATTTTTTCATTGAAGATCTGGCGGGGAAAGCCCCCTCGTTGGTTCTTACTATTCGAAAGATCATTGCCGTTGCCATCCTCATACATTAACCATCGACCAGTGTTTAACGATATTCCGGCAAGCCCGGCCTTTTTTAGAAAATCCCTCCTTTCCAGTGACATAAAGATTAAATTTGAAAAAATATACAAAATTTAACCGGGACAGTGACCGGATTGATTCTTCGTGACGTGCTCTTACCTGATTAAAGTGTGTCGATTAATAAAAAAGGAAAAAGAAGGTGAGCATGTTCCGTTAAAACCCGTAACAAGTTGATTTCCTGAACAGACTAATTTTCCATTCTTTTGAGTGCATTAATAGCCAACTTCAATGGTCGCATTTTACTCTTCTTCTTGGAGGTATGTTTTTCCATTTTAATTAAGATACGTTTCAGTAATCTGACGGCATCCACAATGTAAGGCCCCTTGTTGAGCATGACACATTCGGCTCGGACACTGCTGGCAGCATCGGTAATTTCCGACCGGGTGGGCCTGCCCAGCTTGGCAAGTCTGTCCAGAACTTCCGTTGCCCAAACTACCGGAATATGTGCTGCCTCGCAAATCCACATGATTTCATCTTGTATTTCTGACATTCTTTCCGGCCCCACCTCAACAGCCAGATCACCTCGAGCAATCATAACTCCCAGTTTAGGACACTTCATCGCTTCAAGCAAAATCAGGGGTAAATTCTGGAAAGCCTCCTGGTTTTCAATTTTTAAAATGATTCCTATATTTTGTAAACGGTCACCCAGGAGATCAAAAAGCACTTTCACATCATTTGCCGTGCGCACAAAAGAATAGCCGATGATATCAGCATGGTCCAGTGCGAAAGGTAAATTGACGAGATCTTCTTTAGTGAGCGAACTCAACCGTAATTGGGTATCGGGTACATTGATTCCTTTTCCACTTTTTAAAGCCCTTCCTTCGGAAGCACCGGACTCGATCTTTACCTTGACATTTGTTCCGTTTTTATTTGTGACCTTTGCACCAAATTTTCCATCGTCAAAATAAACTCTGTCACCGACTTTTAAATCATCCAGTACCGATGGCAAATTTGTTGAGATCCCCACTAGCTTGGTCTTTGCCTTCTTTCCGACTCTTTTTAGATTCTTCTCCTTTTCGTCGGCCAAAAGCATAATATGTTCGCCATCATGGATTTTAATCCGATCGGCTAACCTAAGGCTCCCCTTTTGTTGCACTAATATCTCCCTCGTCCTAATTTTAGGCCCTCCCAGGTCCATTAATATTTTACAGGGAATATTTAACTGTGCACTGGATTCTCGAATCCTCTGCGAGACCTTTTTCCAGGTTGCCTTATTGTCATGACTCAAGTTTATACGGGCAATCTCCATCCCCTCTGTCAACAAGTCGTGGATGAATTTCTCGTCAGCTAAGTCTACACCAGGCATCGTTACCATAATTTCGGTGAAGCATTTCCGGTCTTTTGCATTAAAAATATTATTGGTGTGAAGGTGGCGCAGTCTCCGGCTTTTCTCATATCCGATCAATTTTAGTCCCTTCTTATTCTTCCATGTCTTGCCTTGCAAAAGGTTAATTAATACCAGGGCATCAACCACGTTCTTCAGAGCATAGCCCTCACCTGTTCTTAATGATGAAATACCAAACTCGGACAATGCATCATGAATCTTGCGAAGATCATGAGTTCGCAAAACCAGATACCGGATTAAATTAATGGCACTCCATTTAAAACTTGGGTGCACACTTTTACCCATCTTATTGGCTAAAGAATCCATGTATAACATGTGTTTATAAATGGCCGTAACCTCTTTATCTAACTTTGTCAGTTTCATTTATATGCTTTTTCCTGAGTAATGGCTGAACGCCGACGGATGGTCGGGATGAATCTGGCCACCTCTCAGCGGGCAACAACTTAGTATATCTTCCCATGATGTTCAATGACAACGGTCATGGGTGATGCTAACCTGACACCGCCAATCTTGTCCGAGATATCGACCGACCCCGATAGGGGAAATGAAGATTCAAAATTGTATTTTTAATTCAAAAAAGTAAATCTATGAAACAGCTAGTTATCGGCTTATGTATTCTGCAGACACTGACAGTTTGGTGT
>JABDLW010000382.1 GCA_013001805.1 Saprospiraceae bacterium
CGGCGACACTAGCGATTGTATTGCGGGTCAGGTATTAAAGGGTTTAAAAAAACCGATGCAGTGCCCGATGTTCGGTCATACCTGTAAACCGGAAAATCCTCTGGGTGCTCCCATGGTCTCTTCGGAAGGTGCCTGCGCAGCATACTACCACTTCTCCAGATTTGCTAATGAATATAATCCGTCATGAGTGCTAAATCCAGTCTTTTAAACTATGCGTGCCCCATGCCCCGGATGGATCATGAATTCGTGGTCCTGGGACACGGTAGTGGTGGACTACTGACCTATCGCTTGCTAGATCAGTTTGTTTTTAAAGCCCTGGGATCCGATTCAATGAAGGCAGCCCATGATGGAGCATTGCTGAATCTGTCAGGAAAAATCGCGTTCACCACCGATAGCTTTGTGGTTAGTCCTGTCTTTTTTCCAGGTGGTAACATTGGAGATCTTGCTGTCAACGGCACGGTAAACGATCTTGCGATGTGCGGTGCAATTCCGGAATCTCTTTCGCTATCCTTCATTTTGGAAGAAGGACTGAGAATGGAGGAATTTTGGATAATTCTGCAGTCCATTAAACGGGCCTGTGGGGAAGCCGGTGTAGAAATCGTCACCGGCGATACGAAGGTGGTTGAAAAAGGAAAAGGAGATCAAATATTTATTAATACGACCGGTATTGGGAAACTGCATCATGGGGCAAATATCCACCCCCAAAATATTCGAAAGGGAGATCGCATTATTGCCAGCGGATGTATTGCTACTCATGGGGTAGCAGTGTTGTCCGTGAGAGAAGGATTGACTTTTGAAACCAGCCTGAAATCAGATAGTGCACCTCTGCATGATGTGGTCCTTCCCATGCTGGATGAATACAAATGTGATGTTCATTTGTTGAGAGATCCAACCCGGGGAGGTGTTGCATCAGCTCTTAATGAGGTGGCCAGGTCATGTGGTCTCGGAATACAGATTGATGAGTCGGCACTACCTCTGGAAGATGAGGTAAAGGGTGCTTGTGAGATGCTGGGCCTGGATCCATTGTACGTGGCTAACGAGGGGATTTTCCTGGCCATAGTGGAGGGAAGTCAGGTAGATGCCATGTTGGAACTTCTCCATAAACTTCCAAAGGGACAAAGAGCAGCCGTCATAGGGGAGGTAACGGAAGATCACCCGGGACAAGTAGTTTTAGAAGGGTCAGTGGGTGGAAGGCGGGTAGTCAATATGCTGACCGGTGACCAGCTGCCCAGGATATGTTAATCGAAGTGCATTATAGTGTAGAAATATTCAGTGGGGGTGTACCACTTTGAGCACGGAGGTAGATACGGGAAATAACAAGTACTTACCTCGATCATGATAAGGTGCATCGAAAAAATGAAGGGAAGTTGTGGCTTGCTTTGTTCAAAAAGATGCTTTGTCTGAAAAGGGATTCAGATAAGTTCCCAGCGTGGGAGAGAAACAGGATAAACCCTGTTTAGAACAAGTGCATTCCTGGACACTTTGCGGGCTCTTACCAGGGCAGCACTGATTCTACTTCTTCCCAGCCATCATTTTACGCAAACTTAAGGGGCGCATATCGGTCCACACTTCTTCAATGTAAGCCCTGCACTTGTCCAGAGTTCCTTTGTTTCCTACTGCTTTCCAGCCCCTAGGAAGATCAAGTTCTACCGGCCAAATCGAGTACTGCTCCTCATGATTAATGACTACCTGGTATCCGGCATTGGCGGAGAGCTCCATTTTCCGGATACTAAGCGGACGCATATCGGTCCAGACCTCTTCGATGTACGCCTGGCACTTTTTTTGGTTTCCACTTATCCCGGTGTTCTTCCATCCTGGAGGGGATTTCTTATCAGTTAGCCAAAGAGCGTATTGTTCTTCATGATTGATGACGACTTTATATTCAAGTTCTTTTTCACCTGGGTTCTGCCCGATTGCGACCTGGGTTGATCCAGGGCCAAAAAAAAATAATATGGAAAGAAAAGTGGTCAAGGAGATTTTTGGAAATTTCATTTAGTGTTTTTTTTCAAAGTTATAAATATAATCTGCCTTCACTAAAACCGCTGAAGATCATATAGTCTTCAAATCGAGTATATTTTTGAAAAGTAGAAATCGAAGGGAAGATGAAAATAAGAAATGAATTAGGGATTTCGGGCTTGGAGAAAAGACAAATTGGTCTAATGATCAAAAACAAGCAAAATGTCAGTCAAATTTCGAACCCACTCCCAAACCAAAGTAAGGCGTATTCCCCAATTGAGCGGATGGGATGAGTATCCAGTTTTGATTGATTGAAAATCGGCCGCCAACGTAAAATTCTTTCCTAGGCCAACTCGATAAATTGACCACACCAAATTCTAGAAGTTGATCATTTGGTGAGTTCAGTTCCTTTAGATTAATTCCAAGTAAGTACCTATCAAAGGTACCATAGACACCTTGCGTAAAATCATCTCCAAATCCGAATTTTCCATAAATCTTCCCCAAAGAGCCTAGTCTGACCTGAACAATTGGGAAGAAGAGAGATTTTTGAAGTTCGAAATTAGTGGGGTTAATCCATCGCATATCCCCAAAGTGCCCGCCAAATTTATAACCAAATCTTTTTTCGTCACCGCCAAAGTATGCTCCAATTGAAATACTGCTACGCATCATTTTTGGAGCTGAAGGCTCGAGAATATTTATGGAACTATACTGGCTATAATTTGACCCAATACCAAATACAACGTCTTTTTTCTCACTCTTTTTTGTCACTTGCCCGTACCAAATCCCGCTAGAGAATTTTCCTGCGTACTCATTATTCTCAATAAGCTCTCTATCGCAGCCGCTTCCCCTGTATTTCCTCTCAATACCTTTCGGGCTGCCGAATACCGCATTAGCTTGTATGTACTTTACCACCTTTTTCATACTTTGATCAATGGTATCTGATTCTATCCTTCTGCCATCTGCACTGCGATCGAATGTCTGACCCATCCAAATTAGAGATCCAACAAATAAAAGAAACAAGACATAGCGAAGACGAGAGCCAAGTATTGAAGACCGATAATAAAACATAAGTACCACAGATGCTATTAAAAATCTCAACATCATAATAAATACATCCTGCGGCTCAAGCAATCCTCTAACCAACCAGGCACCTTCCACAATTATTAGTAAAACAACCGTATGCCTCAAACCAGAAAAATCACTGGGAGTAACACAACTTGCGACATTCTTGTTCCGGCTCTCTATGAACAGCAAGATTGACAAAAGAGTCATAACTACGACCACCAATAACCATTGAATTATTTTAAGTCCATACATCACCTCACCCATAAAATGGTTGGTTTCCGGGGCTCTGATAAACTCTAGAAAGAACCTAAAGGTCAATAATGCGGTCATAGAAATTAACAGGAGAGCACCTGGCTGGAAAACTCTGTGGCGATAACGATACAGCAGAAACAATATTAGAAAGGCGGATACGATAATGTAGATCGGGATGGGATGCACCGGCAATGAAAGGCTACTGGTAGAGGTGATTAACTCCTGCTCCACCTGATTGTCGTAGATAGTAAAATGAGGTGCATAGCGAAGGGCAAGCGGGCTCGTCGTTATTGTGCCGTAGCAACAACCTGCCATAACGCAACCAAGTCGCTGTACTATAATGCCAATCGGAATGATTACAGCATATACGTCAAATACCGAGCCTTGGAACCTCAGAATCCTCTTAGCCACCAATAATCCCAGAATCCCCAAAAGAAAGCCAAAAATATCGGTTTGTCCTACGGAGTGAGGCACTTCCAGAGATGTCAAAAAATGGATCAATTCCTCCATATTCATTGCTCCCAACTTAGAGCCAATGAAAAAGAAGATCAACCCATTAAATCCGATCAAAATCCAGGTAAATAGTGGATGTTTCTTCCAAATACCATATCCTATAAATATGAGAAAAGCTACCATCAACGAGAGCTGATAGAACAGCAAATAATACCATTCGCCATATATTGTGTGAATTGAAAAAGTCACTTAAACCGGATTTAATCAATAGACTAGTCTAGTTAATGGTCATCCAGCACTCTTGAAATGACCATTAAATCAATTATATATGATTTTTGTCAATAAAATGCGGTTTCGGAGTTGGGAGTTGTATCCCAGCCTCAAATAGCAATGAAACAAAAACTTCCTTTACGGGTTGTGTTAAGCAAGAAAGAATGTCGGCACTTATAGAAATCAGGTAAAATGCTGAAACATCGGATTCTTCTTTGCTTGATTTATTCCGCTGGGCTAAGGCTGAAGGAAATCCGTAACCTCCAACAAAGAGATATTGATTTTGACCGAATGCAAATTCATATTCGCAAAACCAAATATCGAAAGGAACGGTACGTACCACTAAGTCCCTTGATTGCTAATGGACCAAAAAAAAATTACAAAGCTTACCATCCTAAAAACTATGTTTTTAATGGAAGGGATATGTCCAGTCCTTTGTCTGCCAGAGGGGGTTACAGTAGGCCATGAGAGAAGCATTAAAAACAAGTGGCATCCAAAAGAATGCGTGCGTACACACTTTACGAC
>JABDLW010000402.1 GCA_013001805.1 Saprospiraceae bacterium
GTTCTGATGGGTAGAGCTACCGGAAGGATCGGTGATCCATCGGGAAAAGACCAAGAGCGCGACCTGAAATCAGCTGAGGAGTTGGATGATAATCTGGCTCACCAGCGCCTGCAATTTGAGCGCTTGCTCGATTTTTCCGACTTACCCAACAAAGCTCAGATGGTAAATAATCTTGATTTTTACCGCAGCATGAATGTGCTGGACTTTCTGAGGGATGTAGGGAAGAGCATTAATATTAGTTACATGTTGGCCAAAGACTCAGTCAAATCACGCCTGGACAAAGGACTGTCATTTACGGAATTTAGCTATCAATTGTTGCAGGCGTATGATTTTCAATGCCTCTACCAACAAAATGATTGTATTATTCAAATGGGCGGTTCCGACCAATGGGGTAATATAACATCCGGCACTGAGTTTATCCGTCGTAATCTAAGCGCTAAAGCTTATGCAATCACCACCCCACTCCTCACCAAAACGGATGGATCTAAATTTGGTAAATCCGCCGAAGGCAACATTTGGCTTGATCCAAATCTTACTTCACCCTATAAATTTTATCAATTCTGGATAAATACCGATGACATTGATCTTCCCAAATATCTTCGCTATTTTTCTTTTAAATCCAAAACTGAAATTGAAGCAGATGAGGAACTTTTCAAAAATGATCTGCAATCATTAAAAAAAGTACTGGCGGAGGAAATGACCATACGAATCCATGGTGAGGAGGCATATGCTTCGGTGTTAAAAGTTTCCGAGTTGGTCTTTGGGCGACAAGTAGATCATTTGTTTCTGGAAAGTCTAAACCGCTCTGATTGGTTGGCCGTGACCTCTGAGATACCTTCATTCACCCTAGAAAGAGCGGAAGCAGAAAAGGGGATCAATGTGATCGACTTTATTGCTGAAAGCACCGGTATTGTGCAATCAAAAAGTGATGGACGTAGAGCCATTCAAGGAAATGCACTTGCAATTAATAAATTAAAGATCAAGTCACTAGATCATATGGTCACCGAAGGCGACTTTATGAACAACGAATTTATGCTGATCGAAAACGGAAAAAAGAATAAGTACGCCATCCAGCTGGTTTGAAAGGCACACGAAACGCAGCTAACGCTATCTTAAGCCACTAAATTTATTATGGCAGCTCGTAGTTGAATCCGTCATTATGGAGACAGGGAATTAATGACAGACCTGGCAAGATCATCTGCTGAAGATTGCTTATTTTTCCAATCATGAAAAAAATGGATCGTAAGTCATTTATCAAAAAAGCCGCGCTGGGAGCTACGGCGTCGGCAATTACCTTGACAGGTTGTAAAGAGGTAATATCCAACCCAGGTGCTTCCAGCAAGGAGACCGATTACAGTAAGAAATATAAATGGAATATGGTGACTACCTGGCCACCTAACTTTCCGATTTTAGGCGAAGGCTGCAACAAATTTGCTGAATGGGTGGATCAGATGTCGGGCGGCCGATTGAAAATAAGAGTTTACGGTGGAGGAGAATTGATTCCGGCCCTCGAGGCGTTTGATGCAGTCAGCTCAGGTACAGCACAAATAGGTCACGGAAGTGCCTATTATTGGGCCGGTAAAATACCAGCTGCACAATTCTTTGCCTCCGTTCCTTTTGGTATGAATGCACAACAGGTGAATGCCTGGATACAAAGCGGCGGAGGTATGGAGTTATGGCGGGAGTTGTATGCTCCATTTAATTTAATTCCCTTTCTGGCCGGCAATACCAACGCGCAGATGGGAGGCTGGTTTAACAAGGAAATTAATTCGCTCGATGACATTAAAGGTTTGAAAATGCGGATTCCCGGCTTGGGTGGTCGTGTGATTGAGCGTGCCGGTGGCTCAGCGATATTGTCAGCCGGAGGTGAAATATACACCAACCTGGAGCGCGGCGTAATAGATGCTACCGAGTGGATCGGCCCTTTTCACGACTATAAAATGGGATTTCACGAAATCGCGAAATACTACTATAGTCCGGGATGGCACGAAGCTGGTACGGCTTTAGAGGTCTTTATTAACTCGGGAATTTATCAGAGCTTACCTTATGATTTACAGGCTATTTTAGAAGCCGCCTGTGCCCGGTTAAATCTGTACATGATGACCGAGCTGGAGGTGAAAAATGCGGAATATCTGGCTATCATGCGTGAGGAAGGAGTCGATATTCGTACATTTCCCACAGAGGTTTTGGATGCCTTAAAAGCCCTCACTGCGGAGGTTATCCAGGAAATGACGGACAAAGATCCCAAGAGCGCCAAGGTCTATGCTTCCTTCAAAGCCTTCAAAGCAATGGACAAGGATTGGAGTAACCTTACAGAAAGGGTGTTTTATAATGCGATTTCTTAAGGTGGCTGATTAATATGCTGAAAAGAAGCCCGGAAAAATTGCTTTGTTTGGTATCCGAAATTCTGTAACTCACACCAGTTAATCTTGTGCGCGCACACGGCATTTCTGTAAAAACCTGATCACACACAATCGATTGTTTTTTTCCAATTTCTTCACATTTTTCCCATCTGATTCGTTCTTCTTTTACTATTTTGACGCCAATTTGAGAAATTGTATGACATAAATTGACAAATTATCCTGACTCCAACTGCTGAGTAATCTCTAAATTTGAAACTATATTTTTAAGGTATGACC
>JABDLW010000412.1 GCA_013001805.1 Saprospiraceae bacterium
GATGTATCAGACCGCTCGTCGGATTGGGAAAGACAGCAAAGTCATCCCAAAGACTGTACTCCTTTGTGGTCGTAGCAATTACTTCCTGATTTCCCATGACTGGTCTTACCATGAGGCTACCTCTTCTCAAACCACCACTGACACCGGCATTTAACCAACCCTGGCCCACATTGAAATACAAGAAGTCTACACCTGCAGGCGAGTTGAGGTCGTAACCCATAGGAATTTTTGTTCCGGAAATATCGATTTGTTCCCATCCTATGTAAAATTTGCCGGCCGGCACCGGAATTGAAATTTTCTGACCACTGCTATCCCTTAGATCGTAAGTGGTAAAACCTGAGAGTGTGTCAAAGTAGGTGTCGGCATAGTAGACCCTCAGGCCATTCTGGATGTATTCAGGCTCATCATCCAGACTATCTATCCAGAGAAAGAGATTAAAGAAGAGTGAAGAGCTGTTTCCTTCAATATGCGGAATGTGCAGTTGAACACCTTGTAACCGGTCATCGACATTATTATGGAACTCGACGGCTAGCTTAGTAGGTTTCACTCCCGCAGATCCGCGGTCGATAATGGCGGATTCTGCTGTGCCATCATCATATGCATAGTAATTGGAAAATCTAGTCACGGCAGTCACGATATTATTCAACTCTGCGCCTAATATCTCATCCGTTCTGGTGAAGCGCAATTCGCTAATGACTTCATATTCTTCTCCGGGGGTTAACACATCGAAGAGATTATTTTGCAATGTCTGATAGTTTGTGGAACCACCATCGTTCATATCAAAATCGAATGCACTCACTCCCGGTGACAAAAGCCATTTTTGTACCGGTTCAATAAATGTACGCTGCAACAATATCTGACTTTCCAGTTTGACAGTAAAAGTTGGATCATTCATAGTCAGATTTACTAAATCCAGATTATTTACCCGGCTGGCTATGGTCTGACGTACCTCCGGTTTATCAAATTGACCTGCAGGCATACTTGTGTAAGGACTTAAAATGGAAGTGGGAGGGAATTGCATGGCCAGGTCACGAAAAGCCTCCTGTGTCACTTCATCTGCACCCAATCGCACATAATCTATGTGCCATAGCTCTTGCAGGCCTTCATTTTTGGACCGATTGCGGAATCGAAATTGAAACTGGTTATGGAGAAAAGAATCGGGTATAATGAAGCGAGTATAAGCAAATTCCGGTGCGGGATCACTAATCGAAAAGTCATTAGGTAGACCCTGCATTTGCCACATGCGAACCCACTTACCCTGGGCATTTCTAAAGTCGACAGCTAGAGAATCAATTGTACGCGGCTTTATGCCTTCTCCTTTAGGTTGAGAAAAAAAGGAAAAGTATATGTCACTCTGACCGGAAAGATCAAAGAATGCCGAGGTCAGATTATCACTATATCCAAAGCCCCCCTCATAGGGAGTACCCGAAGCATCAAGTCCGTCAAAGGTTGCCACGCCAAGACTCAAGGGACCGGTTGCTAACGTGTTATTAATAAAGACATCCCGGTCTAACCAAACATTTTCATCCGGATAAGGTCGGGCAGTTGAAAAATCGTCAAAAAATGGGAGAGGTAACATGGGGCCACTGACCAGCATCACCTCATATTCATCGCACATATTATTAGTGTCGCAAACTGACAGGCAAATGAGTTCAGAGCTCCGGTTTCCCAAATGATCATAGGATACACAGGTGCCGTTGATACTCAGGATGCCCTGTAATTCTTTTTCACATACATCGTAAAAGACGGAATCGGATTCAGCAAGATCTATGAAATCTGCAGCACAGAAATCAGTGCCTCCCCCGATGGGAAGATATACTGTAAATGTGCCTATGTGGTTACTTCTTTGGTGGACATTTTTCGATTCCAATTGCGAATTACGTGATAGAGGTACCTCCCTCAATTGACCCTTTACCTGCAATGGAAAAATCACATAAAACATCAGAGCTAAAAGAGACAGAAATCGCATTTTATTCTTCATCACAATTATCTGGTCTTTGCTGGGTCAGAAAAATTTGGATTGTATCACCGGTGTAAACCCGGGTATTTGCTTCCGGTGCCTGTTTCCAAACATACGCTTCATCCAAATTGGCAACAGTACCATCTTCAGTCTGGTCACCAACAACCAGATTAAGAGTTTGAGCCAGAAAAACTGCTTCGTCGTATACTTTACAAGTGAGATCTGGCATACTGAGAGAACCCCCGGTGTCTTTCGATAAGATCATTTCCAGTGTTCCCCCTTTTTCAATCAGCACATCATCTCTTAATACGTCACCACTGACGATCGTCTGGCCATCATAGATCACCTCAAGGATGTGTTCAGGAGCTCCGGGATCGTATTTCCTCCCGACCACCCGGGTGTTTATTTCGAAGCCCTGTTTCAACTCCTTTTTCTTCCGATCATAACTCTTCCCGTATAATACCGGTAGTCGACCCATAGGAATCTTATCAGGAGTGGCTTTTGTGACAGTTACATAAATTTTTCTCTTTTGCTTGACCTTACTGTCACCCTTCGGGTTCTGATCTATGATTACACCTCCATCCTTTCCCACCATAAATACTGAATCAATGACGGTAATTTGAAAAGATTTCTTGCGCGCATCTTTGGTGGCCATTGCCAGATCTTCGCCAATATAATCTGGCAGGACCAGCGATTGACCATGATGAGTGTACCAACGTAACCAGAGCATAATGGCTAGTAAAACACCGAATAAAAAAAGAGCAATTAATCCAAGATTTCTCCAGAGCATAATGTTAGATGAGTGTCTTCAAATTTCCTTGAGAATAGATCATGTAAACGGCGATGTAAATGTAATCTTTAATTCCCTTTGCTTTCATATAGTATTAATAGAATATGTTTATCACCTTAATAATATGACATTTGCGCCCTCGTTAGGTGAATTTATTCCATATTGCACTAGCAGATTTAACGGTTGAATCTTTTTCAGTTAAATAAATGAATAAAGAAATATTAAGGCTGGCAATTCCGAACATATTAAGCAACGTTTCAGTACCCCTGCTTAGTACAGTGGATACCGCCTTGATGGGACATTTATCGCAAGCACATTTAGGTGCAGTGGGTCTGGGGGCCATGGTTTTTAATCTGATCTATTGGAATTTTGGCTTTCTCCGGATGGGTACTACCGGGATGACCGCGCAAGCGTTTGGAGCCGGAGATGGACCGGAGATCTCACGCTTATTAGGACGATCGCTCCTGGTAGCCTTGACCATTGCTTTTCTGTTAATCCTCTTTCAAGGGCCATTTGACCGACTGGGAATTTGGTTCTTTCAGGTAGATTCTGAACAAATCGCACTCGTCAGTACTTATTTCCGGATCCGGATTTGGGCTGCACCGGCAACTTTACTTTCATATGTTGTTTTCGGATGGCTCTTTGGAATGCAAAATGCTTTCATCCCACTAGTGCTAACGGTCGTAGCTAATATTATCAACATTATTTTAAGTTATGTCCTGGTGCAGTATTATGACCTTGGCATTGCCGGTGCGGCGTGGGGTACAGTTGTGGCGCAATACACTGGGATTCTTTTGGCATTTGTTTTTCTTCGGCTGAAATATATGTCATATGTCCGTGAGATGGGCAACAATTTATTGGATCACGCGGAAAGCCTGATTAAATTTTTTTCCATCAATCGCGATCTTTTTATTCGCACCCTTTGTCTCACATTAGCCTTTGCCTTCTTCTACCGTCATTCATCCGTTATGGGGGCGACCATTTTGGCAGTGAATGTCGTCTTACTTCAACTCATTAACTGGATGTCGTATGGTATTGATGGATTTGCTTATGCGGCCGAGAGCTTAGTAGGCAAATACAAAGGAGCCAGAAATTACAATCGTGGTAATAAAGCGATAAAACACGTGATGCTTTGGGGCTTAGTATTGGCATTGACATTTAGTCTCACCTATGCTATCTGGAGTATACCGATATTTCGGATTTTTACTGATCAGCTGCCGGTGATAGAAGCTTCAGAACCCTATTTGTGGTACATGGCGGCATTTCCCCTGGCGGGCTTTATCTGTTACATTTGGGATGGCATATATATTGGACTGACCGCGTCAGTCACCATGCGGAATGCGATGTTACTATCCCTTATAATCTATGTTGGCGTTTATTACAGTCTCCGATCTATAGCCCCGGTACATGCACTTTGGATTGCCCTACTGCTTTTCCTCCTGGGGCGAGGAATCATTCAGAGCTTGTATTTCTACCGGTATGGTTGGAATATCCCTTAGCAGCAAGACCACATTTTCATATCAAATAATTTTGCTATATCTTGAGGGATCTCATCCTGAATTGTACCTTTGATCAGATCGCCGGAAATAGAGATTTACCATTTTCTTGCTGACGACTTTGGTGCATCCGTCCGGAATCTTTTATTACCAATCTACTTAAATAGTCTTGATGCCTGATTTCTTACACCTACACTGCCATACTCAATATTCATTGTTAGATGGCGCTTCGCGAATTGAAGAATTGATGGATAAAGCCGTTGCGGACGGCCAGAAAGGTGTAGCACTAACTGATCATGGTAATATGTATGGTGCCTTCAAATTTGTCAATGAAGCCCATAAACGAAAACTAAAGCCTATCGTAGGGTGTGAATTCTACCTGGTGGAAGACAGGCACAAGAAAAGTTTTTCAAGAAAAATCGGGGAAAAGGACAAGCGTCACCACCAGTTGTTGCTAGCAAAAGACGAAGCCGGCTATCGCAACCTATCAAAATTATGTTCACTGGGATTTATCGAGGGAATCTATGGCGAATATCCCAGGATCGACAAAGAAATATTGGTGCAATATCACGAGGGTTTGATTGCCACCAGTTGTTGCCTTGCCGCAGAAATACCTTCCACTATTCTAAGTGGAGATCTGGAAAAGGCAGAAGATCTGGTAAAATGGTGGCATGAGCTCTTTGGTGAAGATTTTTATATTGAACTGCAGCGGCATCGCGGTCTGGAGGACATCAATGGTACGGGAAAGAGCCAGGAAGAAGTAAACCAGGTCCTTATAGGATTTGCGAAGAAGTATGCAATTAAAATCATAGCAACGAATGATGCACACTACGTAGAGGAAGAAGATTGGAAGCCACATGATATCTTACTCTGCATCAATACCGGAAGTAAACTCGATGATGAAAAGCGGTTTAAATTCAGTAGTTCTGATTATTTTTTCAAGACAAAGCAGGAGATGTCCGCCCTGTTTTCTGATTTACCTCAGGCCCTGGATAATACACTGGAGATCTTTGATAAGATCCAGCCTCTGAATCTCAAACGCGATGTCCTGCTGCCGGCTTTTCCTCTTCCGTCTGGATTTTCTACGCAAGATGACTACCTCAAACATTTAACTTTTCAGGGGGCGATTAAGCGCTACGGAAGCATCGAAGCTGCCATCGATGAACGGTTGAATTTTGAATTGTCAGTAATACGGCAGTCAGGCTACCCGGGTTATTTTTTAATTGTACATGACTTAATATCCTCTGCACGATCAATGGGGGTAAGTGTAGGACCGGGTCGCGGTTCGGCAGCCGGTTCTGCAGTGGCATACTGCCTCGGGATAACCAATATCGATCCGATCAAATACGATCTCCTTTTTGAGCGGTTTCTAAATCCTGAACGGATATCGATGCCGGATATCGACATTGACTTCGACGATGAGGGCCGGTCAAAAGTGATCGATTATGTGGTAGAGAAATATGGCCGCAATCAGGTGGCTCAAATCATAACTTACGGTTCCATGGCGGCCAAAATGTCGATTCGTGACGTAGGGCGTGTTCTTAATCTGGAGTTGAAAGAAGTGGACCGGATTTCCAAAACATTTCCCCAACAATTGGGACTTAGTCTGAGACAAGTGCTGGCTAATGGCAGCGTCGACAAAAAACTTAAGGACTTACTCAATTCTGATGACATAGAGCGAGCTGAAAAGATCATCAATATGTCAAAACAGGACGATTTAGTTGGTCTCACCTTACGCACTGCAAAAGACCTGGAAGGCAATATAAGAAACACCGGCCTCCATGCATGTGGAGTCATTATAACCCCGGGAGATATCAGCGAATACATACCGGTTGCAACCGCGAAAGATGCAGATTTGCTGGTCACCCAGTTTGATAATAGTGTGGTTGAATCCGCTGGCCTACTGAAAATGGATTTTCTCGGACTCAAGACGTTAAGCATTATCAAAGATGCTGTTGCCCTGGTCAAAGAAAGGCATAAAGTGAGCCTGGATATGGATGAGGTTCCTCTCGATGATGAAAAAACATTTGAATTATTCCAGAAAGGGGACACCATTGGTATATTCCAATACGAGTCACCGGGTATGCAGAAGCACCTGAAAAATCTGAAACCAAACAAATTTGAGGACCTTATTGCAATGAATGCTCTTTACCGGCCGGGGCCTCTGCAGTACATCCCCAATTTTATTGCAAGAAAACACGGTAAAGAGACCATCCGCTACGATTTACCAGTAATGGAAGAAATCCTGGCGGAGACCTACGGCATCACTGTATACCAGGAACAGGTCATGCTGCTGTCTCAGAAATTGGCTGGATTTAGTAAAGGACAAGCCGATGCCTTGCGTAAAGGGATGGGTAAAAAGATGAAGAAAATCATCGATGAACTCTATCCCCTGTTTTTAGAAGGTTGTCTGGCAAATGGTCATCCCAAGGAAGCTGTTGATAAAATCTGGAGCGATTGGCAAGCCTTTGCATCTTATGCCTTTAATAAGTCACACTCCACTTGTTATGCCTATGTTGCCTTTCAGACCGCCTACCTCAAAGCTCACTATCCCGCCGAGTTCATGGCTTCAGTCCTCACGCACAATAAAAATGATATTACCAAACTAAATTTCTTTTTGCGTGAATGCAAGGCCCAGTCCCTCAGTGTGTTGTTGCCAGATGTCAATGAAAGTGGCATTAACTTCAGTGTAAACCCGCTGGGTCAGATACGTATTGGATTGTCGGCCATGAAAAATGTTGGCGCAGCAGCTGTCGAAGAACTTATTCGGGAGCGTGAAGCCAGTGGCCCATTTATTTCTTTTTTAGATATGATGCGTCGCTGCAATTTGCGTGTGTTAAACAAGAAGTGTTTTGAAAATATGATCATGGGTGGAGCCCTTGATTGTTTCAGCGAGTACGACCGGGCACAATATTTCATGCCTTCGGATAAGTACGACACCTTTATTGAGCATGCGCTTAAATACGGAAGTGGTTATCAGCAGCAACAGGAAGAAAACAGCACAAGTCTATTCGGAGATACAAATGAGGTGTTGATTCCGGAACCGCCTATACCCGATGCAGATCCCTGGAGCATGATGGACCAGCTTAACCGCGAAAAAGAAATCATCGGAATTTATGTAAGCGGACATCCTTTAGACTCATATAAACTCGAACTGGAAAATTATATCAATTGTGAATTGATCCACTTTGATCGCGTAAAGGCAAAGGATCGTCAACTGAAGGTGGCTGGGATCATTACGAAAGCGATGCATGGAGTAAACCAAAGAGGCAATGGGTATTGCCGGTTTACATTACAAGACTACAATGGGTCGATTGAGCTCTATTTAAGCCAAGACACTTATATGAAGTATAAAGGATTGATCGAAGTAGGGCAGGTAGTATACGTGGATGGCGTTTTTAAATCGAGATATCAGTCTGATGAACTATATTTTGATGCACAAGCCGTACGATTGCTGGAAACTCTGGGAGATGAACTGACCAAATCAATTACCTTAAAGATTCCTTTACATGTGATTACGCCTGCCTTTCAAAATTCGCTAGACAAGCTTTGCCTCAAGCATCGGGGTAAACACAATCTTCGCATGGTGGTCTTCGAAAATGAAATGCAATTACCTTTCCTTGCCGAAAAAAGGAGAGTACAAGTTGACGGTATACTGGTCAAAGAGTTAGAGAAAATGGGGGTGCCGTATAAATTAAACTAGTGTTCCTGCGTTATCAAGTCTAAACAGTAGTAATATCGTTGCCAGGTAAATACTTTTTGTACTTGTTTATTCTCTTTTTACCCTTTGATCTTACCGCACAAGGTTTTGATCCGCCCATTCTTGACTTTTCCGGCTTCAAGCCCTACTTGGAGAAAGACAACGACACGATTTATGTGATTAATTTTTGGGCAACCTGGTGTCGGCCATGCGTTGAAGAATTACCATTACTTGAAAAATTAGAGTCCGACCAATTTGAACATCCACTTGAAGTCATTTTGGTTAGTCTTGATTTTCGCAACCAGGTTGAAACCAAATTGGTGCCTTTTATTAGCGAACATGATCTTCAATCGAAAATAATTGTACTTGATGATCCGGATGCCAACTCCTGGATAGATCAGGTGGATGAAAGGTGGTCTGGTGCCTTGCCGGCAACGGTGGTATACCGGGGCCAGAAAAGGCTTTTTTTCCCAGATGCCTTTGCTGATTACCAGTCGCTTAAGTCAACTTTGATTAATTTTTAAAATAAAATTACGTAGCAAAAAAAATAATTAACCTATGAAAAGTCTAGTATTGTATATGATCGGATTTGCCGCTGTAGCAATGACTTCAGCCAGCTATGACTCCATTTCAAATCCATATAGTCTTGGGGACCAGGTCGATGATTTCAAATTACAGAATGTTGATCAAGAGTGGATTCAATTGAGTGAATATAAGGGTGAGATGGGTGTGATCATCATATTTACCTGCAACACATGTCCCTATGCACAACTATACGAGGATCGCATCATAGATTTGCATAACACCTATAAAGAAAAGGGCTTCCCGGTCTTGGCGATAAACCCCAATGATCCCATTCAGAAATCGGGAGATAGTTTTGAAAAAATGAAAATAAGGTCTGAAGAAAAGGCCTTTACTTTCCCATACGTCTTTGATGCTGATCAAGAAATCTATCCAAGATTTGGTGCTACCAACACACCTCAGGTCTTTTTATTAGACGATGAATTACAGCTAAGATATACCGGGGCCATTGATGACAATCCTCAGAATCCTCAGGCTGTTAATATCAACTATGTCGAAAATGCCATCGAAGCCATTGTAGCCGACGAGGACCCAAATCCAGCAAAGACCAAAGCAATTGGGTGTGGCATTAAAGCCAAAAAAGCGGGATAACCCGGAAGATGCACCTCACCATAGCACTACGATGCAAACGAGATCACTTTTGCTTTAAGGACCTTAATCCTGGCGATATCGCTCTCCCATTTGGTGGTCACTTTTGAGCCATAAACACTTGTGATGTCAAGAGTGTCATTATCTTGAAGAGTTTGTGCTTTTTTCGCGGATGCGTGTATTTCGTCACAGCCGGTTGAATTAAGAATCTTCAGGACATTGGCAGCAGTGACTCCAGCACCGGCCATAATTGACAGTTTAGAATCAGCTGTGTGAGCAACCATCTTTTGAAGCATGGGTATCCCGGCCAAAGCGGTGGTAGCGCGCCCGGAGGAGAGGACTCGGTGAAATCCGGCATCCATTAGCATATCCAGAGCACCAAATACATCAGAACACACATCTATAGCGCGGTGAAAAGTTAAATCCAGAGGACCGGCAACCGCGATTAACTCACTTAGTTGTGATCGTTCTATTCGATAGTTCTTGTCAAGAAAACCAACAACGATCCCCGAAGCACCATTTTTTCTACAGACTTCCACCGACCGTAAAACGGTGGCGAACTCCTGACCATCATAAATAAAATTTCCCAATCTGGGCCTGACCAGAACGTGAACCGGAATAGTCGATGATTCCAGGATGAGATCCAGGAGACCAAGACCTGGTGTAAGGCCACCCGTCTGCAGGGCACTACACAATTCCATCCTGTCTGCACCACCGGTGAGAGCCGCTTGCGCCGATTGAAAAGAATGAACTGCTATTTCTAATAATGGCCGTGTTGGTGGCATTTTCATATCTTGCTCTCATGATTCAAGCTAAACTACTTAAAAGTCTTCTGTTGGTTGCGATTGTGACTTTTATTATGTGTGGAGAAGCTGAGCCGGAGATGAATCTTACACCCAGAGATCTTTTAGAATACGGAGTACCAATCACGGTAGATGTGCCCGATAGTGTCAAAATTAAAGCCATGGATTGGGGCATTCAAAAAGATATTTCAATCAAGGGGAAGAATTGGTATGACC
>JABDLW010000426.1 GCA_013001805.1 Saprospiraceae bacterium
GGGTGGACTCGACCTGGATGTTTTCTACTTCGTTCCCTCCGTGGTGAGCAAAGGTGAGCTTTGGCAAAGGCTGGTAAAAATGGTGGAAGAGGGTGAAATGCCACCCACAGGCAAACCTCGCATGAGCGAGGCTGAGAAGGATACATTGATCAATTTGGTAAATGGCATTCTCGATAAAGCGCTAAGTGAACCCGATCCTGGTCCGTCCATTACACGCAAACTGAGTCATCGTGAATATACCTACACGATCAAGGATTTGATGGGGGTGGACTTTGATGCCATGGCCTATTTTCCGAAGGAAGGTTCCGGTGGAGAAGGCTTTGATAATCAATCTGGAGTGTTATTTATGACCCCTCTCAGCATGGAACGCTATTATATGGCGGCAGACTCTATCTTGAAATCAGCAGAGGCAGATCCATCCAAATGGAAAGGGATTGTTCCCAAATCTTATCGCCCCGGCTTGCTGCGAAGAGGCCTGATCAAATTAAGAGTTTTATTCGGCGAGGAAAATGTTCGCTGGCGTGCGCCGAGTCTACATGCCAAAAGAATCATACTTCCCTTTGCTGCCAAAAGCTACCGGAGATTTTTATCGCAGGAAGAACAACAAGAACTACTTTCATTTTTTGAAAATATCTATTTCGATAATTTATGGAAAGAAAAAGATGGTTTTGACCAGGCTCTCGCCACTACATTCAAACGCATCTTAATTTCGCCAAACTTTCTCTACCGGACCGAAATCAATGCGCCCATTCACAAACCCTACCCAATAAGCAATATCGAGTTGGCGACAAGATTATCTTACTTTCTTTGGTCATCTATGCCTGATGACACGCTATTACAAACTGCGTATCGCGAAGATCTACATGACCCGCTGATTCTGAATCGCGAAGCCGCAAGGATGATGCGAAATGAGAAATTTAAACGATTTTCTAAATCATTTGCTCCCCAGTGGCTGAGTGTGGAAGAATCACTGCTGAATCCTACTGCTGATCAAAGTCTGTTTCCGGAATTTACCGAGTCCATTCGAAATTCGATGCGGGAAGAAGTGATCACATATTTTCAGCACGTCTTTACCAAAAGCAAAAACCTATTGGAACTTATTGATAGTGATTATTCATTTTTGGATCAAGACCTGGCACGGCATTATGGTGTACCTGACATAAACGGTTCGGAAATGAGACCGGTAAAGGTGGCTGACTATGGACGCGGTGGTATATTAGGTATGGGAGCGGTCCTCACAGCTACTTCCTTACCAAATCGCACAAGTCCGGTATTGAGAGGACAATGGGTTTTGGAACAAGTACTTGGTACTCCAGCTCCTCCTCCACCTCCTGATGTACCGGCACTGGAAGAATCTGACAGCGGTACAGATGAAATGGATGTCCGTGGCCTTCTGGAAATGCATCGCGCTTCTCCAGCTTGTGCCGGCTGCCACCAAAAGATGGATCCCATCGGTTTTGCTATGGAAAATTTTGATGCCATTGGGCGATGGCGTGAGCACTACAAGGGAGAAATAAAAATTGATGCTTCCGCCATGATGGAAAGTGGCGAGAAAATCAACGGACCAGTGGATTTAAGAAAAATTCTGGCTTCCGAACAAGAAAAATTTGCTGAGAACTTTTCAAGAAAAATGCTGAGTTATGCCCTTGGCCGCGGAGTGGCTTTCACCGACTCACAAATCATTAAAGATTTGACCCAGGGCCTTTTAGAAAATAACTTTAATAGCGACCAGTTGGTATTTAATTTAATAAACAGTTACTCTTTTCGGCACCGCCGCAGCGATATGTCTGAAATGTACATAAAAAAATAATCGATGATCAACCGTAATCAAATGAATAGGCGTCAGGTTTTACGCGGGATAGGCGCGTCAATTATTTTACCTTTTATGCCTTCTCTGGCTGCAAAAAGTTCTGCAATTAAGTCTTCGATGGGTACCAATTATCACGGTCCGCGTCGATATGCTTGTTTATTTATGCCTAATGGAATTCATCCCGATCGGTGGACTCCAGCTAAGTTGGGTTCCGATTTCGAGCTGACTCCACTCCTGTCGCCACTCAAGGCCGTCAAAGATAAAATACTGGTGCTGGGAGGCCTCATGAATAAACATTCATACCGTACGGTGGAAGGTCATTACACTAAAACCGGAAATTTTCTCACTTCCATGCCCATTACTCGTACTGTAGATTCAAACGTAAATAGTGGAGGAATTTCCGTCGATCAATTGATGGCCCAACATGTGGGAAAGCAAACGTTGTTTCCATCCCTGCAATATGGACTGGATCGAATGAAAAGTGGGGTTTGTAAATCAACCGGCATTACAAGATTATATGGCAGTACGATCTCGTGGGAATCAGGCACCCAACCCTGTTCACGTGAGATTGATCCGAGAATGGCATTTGACCGCATGTTTAGAAATTATGTCCCCGGCAAAAAACCTTTACCGCCCGATCCTTACAAACAGAGTGTACTCGATGTAGTGAAGGAAGATGTTAAACGGCTTAATAAGCAAATGGGCATTCAAGACAAGAATAAAATGGGCGAATATCTTAATGCTGTTCGCTCAATTGAAAAACGCCTGGATAACCAGGAAAGCCTCGCCGACTTCGAAGCGAAAATCACACCAGGTGTAAGGGAAGAACTAAAGCGAATGGACATTCGAATTGATGAATGGGCTGAATACTCCGAGGGTGTTGATGTCACGGACAAGGCAAAACTGATGATGGATATTATCGTCCTCGCATTTTGGAGTGATGCAACAAGGATTGCCACCCTGATGCTGGGTAATTCTGCCAGCAACCGTAATTTCTCCTTTATTGATGGCGTCTATGACACACAT
>JABDLW010000486.1 GCA_013001805.1 Saprospiraceae bacterium
GGCCAATATTTGCAACAAATGGTTGAGGATTGGGGAGTGCCTTCCATGTCGGTGGGAATTGTAAAAGACGGCAATCTCATTTATGCATGGGGATTTGGAACAAAGGAGGAGGGAAAAGCAGAAAGACCCGATCAGCACACACTGTATGCCATTGCATCTAATTCTAAAGCCTTTACATCGGCGATTGTAGCTATGCTGGTGCAAGAGGGAAAAATAGACTGGGATGACAGGGTGCAGAAATATTTGCCTTACTTTGAAATTTATGATCCGTTTACCAGCCAGCAAGTGACCATCAGAGATCTGCTCTGCCATCGTGTGGGGCTGGGAACATTCAGCGGTGACATTATTTGGTATCAATCGGACTTCACCGCCGAAGAAATCATTCGCCGCATTAAATATCTTCCCCAGGCATATCCATTTCGGTCTGGTTATGGATACAGTAATTTAATGTATATCACAGCTGGTGAATTAATTAAATCCGTCACCGGTAAATCCTGGACAGAAAATGTAGAAGAGAGAATATTTGCGAAAATTGGAATGGCTAGAAGTATCGTGGGACCTACACAACTCGAGGAGATGGGAAATTATGCCGTACCCCATGAGTTACAAAACGGACAGACAAACAGACCCATTGACTGGGTGGATTGGACAGAAGTTGCCGCAACCGGGGGCATTATTAGTTGTGTCAACGATATGGCCAAATGGATGCAGTTTAATTTAGAAAACGGAGTGTGGAATGGAGACACGTTACTCACACGCGAGTCCCGCAATACACTATGGACACTACATAATAATTATACTGTAGATCGCTACCAGCCGGATGAGTTTAACACGCACCTCAGCGGCTACGGCCTGGGTTGGAACCTAAGAGATTATGACGGTCATCTATTTGTAGGGCATACCGGTGGCTACGATGGGATGCTTACTGCCGTATCCTTAATTCCCGATGAAAAGCTTGGCGTCGTTGTCCTGACCAATGGAATGAAAAGTCCTTTTATGGCTGCCAATTACTACTTGATCGATGCCCTCCTGGGTCGGGAGGAACGCGATTGGTCACAACAGCAGCTGGAGCGCTTTAATCAAAGTGAAAAAGATGATAAGCGAATTGAGGAACGCAAGCAGAAACAAATGAAAGGTACCCATCCTTCTCTAAATCTGGAGGCCTATGCGGGGACATATAATTCAAAAATTCACGGGGACATCCACGTTACCCAGGAGGATGGCAGCTTACGTCTGGAATTTAAACACGCACCGGCATTCGCAGCTACATTGGAGCACTGGCATTACGATGTTTTTGAATTAAATTGGGATATCCCTAGTGCCTGGTTTAGTTTTGGCACCATCAAATTTAATCTGGACAATAATTTGGAAGTAACCGGGGTCGATTTTGATGTACCGAATGATGATATTTTCTTTGAAGAATTAAAGGCGGTTCGGGTAAGTAAATCTTTGGATTAAATATGTCAAAGTATCCCATTATGTTCATTTTTTATTTGTTCATACCAATCGTTTAAAAGATTTTAATTCTCGCAAGCAAAACAGATTAATATTGCAACAGAAAATCTAAGTCAAACTTTGTAAGACCGGGGATGAATTTGAGTTCTTTAGAAAATAAGGCATATAAGATCTACTACGAACCAGCTGGAGACGGTGATGCATCGATTATTGCCGAGCTACATACCCGTAGCTGGCAACGGCACTATCGCGGAATTTATTCTGATTTCTATTTAGATGAACAAGTAGAAAAGGAGCGACATAAAATCTGGCGAAAGCGATTCGCAGAAAGAGGTAACGACAGCTATATTATCAAAGCCGTTCACGAAGGGACAGCCATCGGTTTTGCCTGTACTTTTTTAGATTACGATCAGGAATTCGGAGCATTAGTGGATAATTTGCATGTTCTGGAAAAATACCAGGGGCTCGGTATCGGCCGGCAATTGCTGGGACGCTCAGCTAAGTGGGTACAAAAAATGGATTCGGAAACTGGCATATATCTTTACGTTTTAGATCAAAACCTGTTGGCCAAATCTTTTTACCAGAGATTGGGAGCTTCCATGTCGGAAATCCTCTTTTTTGACAGTCCCGATGGAAAGAAAGACGAGGTAATCAGATGCAGTTGGAATACACTGGAACTCATGGAAATCTGCGGTATTTAATCCCCCCCGAAATCGCCAGCATTCGTAGTTTACACTCTCCATGGCACACTAACGAAAAAAGAGTTCATCCAAATACCGGGATCGGCTTGTCTCGTTATAGTCATCTGAGCAGGCCTGACCACTGTGCATAATACTGATGCATTTGCCATCTGTCCGTGTAACATCATAATGCGGACGATTCAAGACGCAATGTCCCAATTCATGAAAAATCAATTTCTCCTTCTCAAGAGCATTCAGCACATCCCAATAAATTGAATTGATCGTAATGGCATTTGGCCGATCTGAATTGTAGGTACACCAGCCCAGGTTGGCATTGTTGTCATGTAGTTCCAGGCGGGCCTCGATCTTTTTTGTTTCGTAGTTTACTTTGAACCCTCTTTTGCTGGCCTCATCCTGAAAATCATCTAAATATCGCTGCAAGGTGGAGTCCACTATGTCATTATCCTTGGTGCAGCTAAGCAATAGGCTCACTAATAAAAATAATAATGTGATGCGTTTCATTAAGATCCCTTTCCAAGAATGAGAACGTATTATAATCAAATTTTGTCTATTCTGGTCACCGTGAGAAGCACGAAGTGATCTGGCTTCCGGCAAAGAATAGGGTTGTGAGCAATCAATACTCATGCCATCGATCAGCAGCAGGAAGGGAACAAGAAATATGCGGCATTTTGGAGGACTTCCCTGCTCTGATATCTGATTGCAGGTTTTTCGTCATAAAATCAAGTAATTTCGCCGGTTTAGAATCCTGTCGCCGAATAAACCTGGCATTTACTGCAACTACAGCGGTAAATCAATCGTCTATTCATTAGGAGTCCTGCCACCCAGGTGACGGGTTGCTTCACCTCACCTTCCAAAATGCTTAATAATGTATAGAAGTTATCTACGTTCTGCCATACGCAATCTGTGGCGTTATAAAGGGTATACGCTGATCAATATATTGGGACTGGCAATCGGAATGGCCTGCGTGATGCTGATTATTCTTTATGTAAAATCTGAATTGAGTTTCGACAGATTTCACGAACATCGCGATCAGCTCCATCTGCTGAATATCCAGACCACTAATCCCCAAACGGGTGAGACCAACAAGCGTGCTATTGGTCCCTATCGCCTGGCGGATGAACTTGAAGTCGATTTTCCTGATCTAAAATTCGTCAGATTTGCTCCTCAGGGCCAGGAAAGGGTGGAATACCAGGATCAGGCATATCAGGAAGAGGACCTTACTTTTGTCGATGCGAATGTGTTCGATTTGTTCTCATTTTATTTGGAAGAGGGAGACCCCTCCACAGCTCTGCCCGATCCATTTTCACTCGTCCTTACCAGAAAATCAGCGGAAAAATATTTTGGAGAATCGACCGCTCTGGGAAAAACATTACGCATCCGAGATCGGGATTTTAACGTGACCGGAATTTTAAAAGAAATTCCGGAAAACTCGCAATTTCGATTTAACATGTTAATCTCCATGAATTGCGCACCCCAGGTGTTTTCAAAAATCGTCCTGGAGAATTGGGGTGAGGGATATGTCTGGACTATGGCCATGCTACCGGAAAATACACAGCCATCTGATTTTACGGGAAGGATGCAAGCATTTACCGATGTTAAATTAGAAGCCTGGAAAGCTTTTTCACCAAAAATTAATATGCACCCTCTCCGTGATCTTTATCTGAGTTCCGGAGATTTTGCCGGCTGGCAGCCCGGTGGTGATCGTACCTACGTGCTGGCATTTTCCTTTATCGCCTTATTTATCCTGATTATTGCCTGTATTAATTTTATGAATTTGGCTACTGCCCGTGCCGGACTAAGGGCGCAAGAAGTAGGATTAAGAAAAGTAATTGGTGCCGAAAGATCGCAATTAATCACTCAGTTCTTAAGTGAAAGTGTCACTCTGGCCCTTTTATCTTTCGCCATCGCGATGCTGATGGTCAAATGGTCACTTCCTGCTTTCAATCAACTTGCCGACCGTGAAATAACATATTCCATCACAGCAAATTTGCCTTTGTTTTTTTCTTTTCTGGGACTTGCTGTTTTTGTAGGTCTTCTCGCGGGCAGCTACCCTGCGTTTCTCTTATCCGGGTTTAATCCCATTCAGGTTTTTTCGGGGAATTTATCCGGTGGTTTTAAGGGAGGGGCGCTTCGTAAAGTTCTGGTTACTTTTCAATTTGCCATTTCCATATTTCTCATCATCGTAACGGGTATTGTTTATTCGCAAATTCAATATTGCAGAAAAATTGACCTGGGTTTTGACAAGGAGCATTTGGTTAGAGTAGGTACTCCATTATCATTACGATCTCAATATGATCAATTCAGAACTGAACTCCTGACAAATCCACAGGTGGTTAATGCCGGGGCTTCGTCACGGGTACCACCCGGCTCACTGTCTAGTTCATTGCGCGCCAGACCCGAAGGAGTGCCGGAAGATCAACAACGAGGTATGCAGACCGTCTGGACAGACTACGATTTTATCGAGACATTTGGCTTTGAGTTGGTAAGTGGTAGAAGTTTTCAGAGGGAATTTACCGCCGATGCTCAGACTGCCTTCATATTAAACGAAGCGGCTGTGAGAGAGATTGGATGGACAAATGAAGAAGCTATT
>JABDLW010000499.1 GCA_013001805.1 Saprospiraceae bacterium
CCGCATGTATACGGTGCAAGAGTAATTTTTTGAACCCAAATTTTAAAACAGCGGTTACAGCCTCAATGGCGAATCCTCTATCCCAATACTCAGGAAACAAACTGTAGTGAATTTCTCCACTTCGAAATCTCGGAGCAGCCAGACTCAGGCCTACTGTACCCAGAACCTGATCTGGTTCCTTTCGCATTCGGATAGTCCACTCATACTTTGCCCTTGTACGATTTTGCCGGTCTTCAATCGGCTTGGCCATGATAGCCCGTGTCATCTCTACATTCCCAGGTATTCCTAAGGTATTATATTCCTCGACTAATGGCTCACAATGCAAGGCGTGAATGATCGACAAGTCATCCCAATCCGTTTCGCGGAGTACTAATCTTTTTGATTTGAGATCCATTCCAATTTTTAAATAAACTTCAGCCACTCAGACTACCTCTTCCCTTTTCTTTTATTTCTCTTCTCCATTTCTTCTATTTCATCCATCAGACTCTTTAGGTTGTATTGCATTTCCTCCGACTGCGAGACAACGGCAAACCGCTCACCTTCTGACATCTCCAAACGATCAACCGAAGACCCCAGCCAATGTTCGATATCCTCCAAAACATTCTTTTCCTGATCGCTGCAAAACGAAACCGCCTTGCCACGTTTATCTCCCCTCCCCGTTCGCCCAACCCGGTGGACATATTGTTCAGCCTGCTCCGGTAAATCATAATTTATGACCAGCGCAACATCGGGAATGTCAACTCCCCTGGCACTAACATCCGTGGCAATCATTAGTTTTTCTGACTGCTTGAATTTTCCCAAGATCGTTGAGCGGGCTTGCTGATCAATACCTCCGTGCATCACCAGACTTTGTATACCCACTCTTTGCATGGCCTTAGCAACACGTTCAGCCCTTACCTTTGTTCGCACGAAAACAAGGATTTTCTTATCGACATTTTCTTTCACCAAGCGCTCCAGATAAAATCTCTTTTCGTCCATAGGAACAGCGAGAACGAAATGGTCAACGTTTTTTGCTACCGGATCTTTGGGACTAACCTGAATACGGATGGGATTATGTACCATACGATAAGCCGTTTTTTTAATCCCATCGTCAATGGTGGCTGAAAAAAACAGAGTTTGTCTTTTGCCAGGAACATACTTAAGAACGTCATTGATATCATGCAGAAAACCTAGATCCAGCATGTGATCTGCCTCATCCAAAACCAATATTTCTACGAAGTCCAACAATAGAAACCCCTGGGCTCTTAAATCAAACATTCGGCCTGGTGTAGCCACGAGAATATCGATGCCCTGTTTAAGTTGTTTTTTTTGTTCAGTTTGGTCAACACCCCCATAAAGTGCCATCACCTGAAGTCCGGTGTTTTTGGCAAGCGACCGGAAGACATCTTTGACCTGCACTGCCAGTTCATGTGTTGGTACCATGACCAGACATCTCGGTGCGCGGGAAGCTACTGGTTTCTTTTTTTGCGTACTGAGGATGTGTAACACCGGAATCGCAAATGCAGCAGTTTTACCGGTCCCGGTTTGTGCAATAGCAAGTACATCTTCACCTTTCAGAATGGAGGGGATAGATTTATATTGAATATCGGTAGGCTTGCGAAAGCCCAATAGATCCAGGTTGCGCTTTATCGTGTCGGAAAAAGGATAACTTGAGAATAGCATATGATCAAACGCCAAAGATAATATATCTATGGGGAGATGGTCAAATCAGTATTTTCTGTGTCTATTACTAAAATTCATATATTAGCATTTTTCAAGTGAACTGTTATTATGTTGCCTGAATGATAAAATATAGTCCGGTAGCAATAAAGAATCTCAATATAACCTAACTATGATTGCAAGAAGTAAAATCACCAGGTGGATATCTGCGCTGATCCTGATAAATCTGCCATTTACTCAGATTTTAGCTGCGAATCAGGAAGCTCCGGTTGATTCTGGCGCTACTGCCTGGATGCTGGTTTCAACTGCATTGGTCCTTTTAATGGTACCCGGCCTCGCTATGTTTTACGGTGGTTTGGTGAGGACGAAAAATGTCCTGGGCACCATTATGCATTGCTATGCGGCCATGGGTATTATGACTGTTCTTTGGGTACTCTTTGGTTATTCTATGTGTTTCGGTCCGAATGTATTGGGTGGTTGGTTTGGCTGGAACAGCGATTTTGTTGGGCTGAAGTCTCTCGATACCGCCATCATGGATGGAGGTGTACCCGAATATGTGTTTAGCATGTTTCAGGCGAAGTTTGCCATCATTACCCCGGCTCTTATTGCAGGTGCATTTGCCGAACGGGTGAATTTTAAAGCCTACTGTCTTTTTATTGGATTGTGGGGTATACTAATCTATAATCCACTTTGCCACTGGGTTTGGGCTGAAGATGGTTTTCTTTTTAATATGGGTGCCAGCGGTGCCATTGACTTTGCCGGTGGTACCGTCGTACATATTTCGGCAGGTATCAGTGGCTTAGTAGCAGCTTTGTACCTCGGAGCACGTCGTGGTTATCCTAAGACTGACATGCCACCAAGCAATCTGGTGATGACCATGATTGGAGGTGGTTTACTGTGGGTTGGATGGTTTGGTTTTAATGCCGGGAGTTCGATTACCAGTGGGCTTAGTACTGCTCAGGCACTCACCGCAACGCAGGTTGCCGCGGCGTCTGGTGCTTTATGCTGGATGATAATTGAAGGATGGCACCAGGGAAAAGCAACTGCTTTGGGCCTGGTCTCGGGAATTTTGGCAGGGTTAGTGGCGGTGACTCCGGCCGCAGGTGTAGTTCAACCAATGGGGGCGATGATGCTGGGATTAGCGGCATCAGCTTTGTGTTATGCTGGTCTGCTGATTAAAAACAGACTTGGATATGACGATAGTTTAGATGCCTTCGGCATACATGGTGTAGGGGGCATCGTCGGAGCTATTCTTCTTGTTTTCTTCATCCGTGATAGTTGGATGGCAGATGCTGCCGTAGCAGCCGGAGGATCCTGGACCATCATGCAGCAATTAGGTATTCAGATCGCAGCAGTGGTAGTCGCATTGGTTTATGCCGGAGTCGGAACCCTGGGATTGCTGTGGCTTGTCAATAAAATCATCAAGTTTCGGGCACCGGAAGAAAAAGAAATGCAAGGACTCGATAGCGCCTATCATGGAGAATCAGGCTATGGAATGCTAAACCCAAACTAAAAAAGTATGAAATTAATAACGGCAATCATCAGGGAATCTCAACTGGATCAAGTACGCGAAGCACTCATAGAAGCGGAGATCACACGAATTACAGTAAGCAGAGTGTCAGGTCATGGAAGGCAAAGGACCGAGGTCATTCACCGGGGTAAGAAAGTTGCACCTAGCCTGGTTCCCAAAATTAAACTCGAAATTGCGGTCAATGACAACTTTGTTGACACAACCGTTGAAACCATTATTAAAGCCGCCAGATACCGGGAAGGTCATGATGCAAGCGCTCTCGGCAAAATTGGTGATGGTAAAATATTCATCACCCCAATAGAAGAGTGCATTCGAATCCGTACTAATGAAAGAGGATCTTCAGCCATTTGAGGCGAAAAATATAGCCAACATCGGAATTGATGGCTTTAGGTCGGAGATCTCCTCGTAGGAGCGGTAGATTACCGTTTTTTTTTAAGAGTTATCTTATCCCGGGATTTAGACCAAAATTGATCCAGATACACGTACAATAAGAGTCCAGATCCGGTTGTTTTTAGATTAATTTTAAAATCATTTCGATTAACAAATGAAGGAAGATCACAAAATTGT
>JABDLW010000515.1 GCA_013001805.1 Saprospiraceae bacterium
GGCGTGATCTTGTAATAAGAGGTATTACTACAAAAGAAGGGGAGAATGAGGAGACAAAAAAGCAGAGTAAACACTTTGTATGTACTTCTTGCCACAATCTGGATAGGGAAGATCCGGATCTTACCCAGGCTGATCCAGAGGCTAGATTATCCTATGTAAAAGAAAAAGGGATGCCATTTTTGCAGGGTACCTCTCTTTATGGTGTAATCAATAGAACCAGTTATTATAATGGCGATTATGAAAAAAAGTACGGCAAATTGGTATACAATGCCCGTAATGATTTAAGAGAAGCCATCCAGCTATGTGCTGTAGAATGTGCACAAGGGCGTAGACTGCAATCCTGGGAACTAGAATCCATATTGGCTTATTTGTGGACGATCGGACTCCAATTGGATGACCTGAATTTGGATCAAAATGAAAAAGATAAGCTGAAAAATGCCAGGATAGGAGAAGGCGACAAAACAGCCGCCATTGAAATGATTAAATCACATTATCTACAGGCTTCACCCGCAACTTTTGGAAGTCCGCCCGAAGATAGGAAAGAAGGCTACGACAAAATTGGTAATCCAGACAATGGCCGGTTGATTTATGACCTTAGTTGTCAGCATTGCCATGAAAGAAGCCGTTATTCTTTTTTTAATTTGGATGATGCCACCCTTACATTTAAATATTTGGAGCGGCACTTGCCCAAATACACCCGCTATTCTATTTATCAGGTCGGGCGATACGGCACTCCTCCTTTAAATGGAAAACGAGCTTATATGCCTCAATATACTTTGGAAAAGATGAGCAATCAGCAGATGGAAGATCTTCGCAGCTTCATTGAACAAGAAGCTAGTGGGTTTTAAACACTAAATAGTCGGGTTATAACTTGATCTTTTTTCCTCATACTTCGTTCTTTGCTCCTTACGTAGCTTCGGCTATGCGCATCGCAAACGCCTTGTCTGAGAAAAAAATATCTGCGTTCTAACCCGAATAAATAGAATTTAAAACCCACTAGAGAGAAGTGACAATTAGTTTATTCAAGTGGCCAGCCATGTTCTTCCCAATCTTCCTCAAAATCTATATCGGGAAGTACAGGAAGTAAATGATATTTTTGGTGCCTGACCGTAATTTTCCTCAGCGTTTGGCTAGTGACTTTCTCAGAACTCCACGCTATGTCTTGAAAAATATAATGGGAAAACCGATTCATTCCTAAAAGGTAATAGCCTCCATCTTCAGCTGGACCGATGACAAAATCATTTTTTTCCAAATGTGTAAATGCGGACGAAATTATTGCAGGAGTTAGGGTAGGACAATCACTCCCAATGATAACTGCGGGCCGGTGCAGCTTCATGACTTGCTCGAAAGCATTAGCCATGCGCTCGCCAAGGTCTAATCCGGTTTGTAAGCATTTTTTGAACGCTTCAGCTGACCATTCATCCTCTTGTTCGATGTAGTCGCTATAAAATAAGAACCGTTCTCCTTCAAACGAGTGTGCGATTTCTCTGGTATGATCTAGTAGGGCCGTGTAAATTTGTAAGGCGCGCTGGTCGCCGGCTGTTTTTGCAATTCGGGTTTTCACTTTACCCAACGTAGCATTTTTTATAAATATAATTAGTGCCTGAGGTGCTGTCGGTATTCCCATTAACAGATGGAAAAATTAGGTATCAATTGGAGGCTTTATTAAATTTTTTTTTATTCTTATCTTTTTCTTCTTCAATGGTCAGATCGGCGCCATCTTCCAATTTTCGTGAAATGGCTGAATAGGGCCCCGAGACCACTTCATCTCCTTCTTCCAGCCCCGAAACGATCTGAATATAACTGTCATCCTGTATTCCCGTTTGAACTTCCACCATTTGGGCAACATTATTTGAGTGTACGAAAACAACTTCCAATAAATCATCCGAACTAGCTTCATCCCCTTCTTCCTTTTCGGGTTCCCTGGTGGTTACCGATTGTATTGGGACACTTAAAACATCTTGGATGGTATTGGTATTGATTTCTACAGAAGCGGACATCCCAGGCCTAAAAACAAATTGGTTATCATTGCTGATCAAATCACTGTAAGATTCAGGATCTATCCTGATCTTTACGACAAAGTTGGTTACCTGATCTGTCGTAAGGCTTGTTCCTGTTCCAGTATTACTGGCAGAACTAGCTATCTCAGTGACTTTGCCCTTAAAAGTCCGGTCGAGGTAGGCATCCACATCTATTTCCACTTCGTCATCGAGTGATACTCTAATAACATCATTCTCACTAACATCCACCTGCACTTCCATTGCGCTTAGATTAGCAATTCGCATCAATTCCGTTCCAGACATCATACTGGTACCCACAACTCTTTCACCTTTTTCGACATTGAGCATTGAAATTACCCCGTCTGTTGGCGCATAAATGGTCGTTTTGCGCAGACTTGTACGCAATTCTTTAAGTGAGGCTTCCATACTTTTAACTGTATATTCAGCAGCCTTTACACTTTGAATAGCCGATTCGAGGTTGGCTACTGCCGTTTTTTCTGCAGCAATGGCTGAACGCAGGTTGGCTTCCAGGGATTTCAGATTGGAGAGAGATTGATCAAAATCTGAATCGGAAATTACTCCCTCCTTATGTAATTTTATATTCCTCTCATGGATGGCACGCGTATTTTCGATTTGAGCTTCGATTTGTTCTTTTTGGGCTATGGATTGAGTCAACAGGGCCTTATTCCGTTCAACTCCAGCTTTTGAATTGGCAAGTTGTGCTTTGGAATTATTGACACTGGCCAC
>JABDLW010000527.1 GCA_013001805.1 Saprospiraceae bacterium
ACGCATGGGGCCATAAGCGTAATGAGCAGTGAGACATATACCAAGCCTTTCAGACCTCTGCTACCGGGAATCACTTTCATCGAGTTTAACAAAAAAAGTGACCTTCCTCTGATTACAGAGCGGACAGCCGCTGTGATACTGGAAACTGTTCAGGCTGAAAGTGGATTGATTGCTCCTAAAGATGACTACCTGAAACATTTAGTCAACCGATGCAGGCAGACCGGAACGCTCTTGATCCTCGATGAGATCCAATGTGCATTCGGACGCACTGGACATCTCTGGGCTTTTGAACAGTTTGGCGTCGTCCCGGATATTTTACTTCTCGCCAAGGCCCTTGGCGGAGGAATGCCTTTGGGTGCTTTTGTTGCATCACATGAGCATATGCAAAGACTGGCCACAAACCCAGCCCTAAGTCATATCACAACTTTCGGTGGGCATCCTGTGAATTGTGCTGCAGCCCTGGCATCTTTTCAGGTGCTAACATCAGAGCATCTCATCGAGGATACCCAACAAAAAGCCAAACGATTCCTTGAACTGCTCCCCCATGCTCAAATCAAGGAGATCAGACATTGTGGATTATGGTTTGCATTGGATCTGGGAAGCTCAAAAAAGGTTAAACGGGTGGTCAATTTAGCTATAGAAGCAGGCCTGCTCGTTGACTGGTTCCTCTTCAATGATCAAAGTCTACGTCTGGCACCCCCACTGATTATTAGCATGGAGGAGATAGCAGTAGCCTGCCATAAAATTCATCAGATTCTGGATCAGATTTGATCACGGACACGAATCTATATGATGGTGACGAAAAATCTGTATTTTAACGGGTACGAAACTAAAACTGATATGGAGCAAAGACCATGGCTGATGAATTACCCTAGCGGGGTGCCGGCAAACATAGATGCGGATAGCTATCCCAATCTTCTCGTCTTCTTTGAGGAGACCTTTAAAAAATATCAAAAGAAGACAGCTTTTGTTTGCATGGACAAAGGGCTAACTTTTCAGACTATTGACAAAATGTCCAGTCAGTTTGCCGCTTACTTACATTCCAGGGGACTTGAACCTGGCGACAAGATTGCCCTGATGATGCCCAATTTACTACAATACCCGATCGCATTATTTGGTGCATTGCGAGCTGGACTGATCGTAGTAAACACCAATCCTCTGTATACGCCCCGGGAGATGAAACATCAGTTCATTGATTCGGGAGTGAAAGCAATTTTGATTGCTGAGAATTTTGCTGCCAATCTGGAAAAGATACTTGCGGAAACCTCTATAAAGGTTGTTATCACTACCAGTATTGGCGAGTTATTGGGATTTTTCAAGGGAGGTATCGTAAATTTTGTGGTTCGACGGATAAAAAAAATGGTGCCTAAATATGAAATTCCTAATACTGTCAAGTTTAGCGAGGCAATAAGTCAGGGCTCAAGATTTAAAATTAAGGAATTTACCTCCAAGCCTGAAGACACCATCATTCTGCAATATACCGGAGGGACCACCGGTGTATCCAAGGGAGCCATGTTGACCCACCGTAACCTGGTGGCAAATCTGCTGCAAGTCCAAGCCATCATGAATCCTTTTCTAAACAAAGAAGGAGCGACCATTCTTTGTCCTCTGCCGCTTTACCATATCTACGCATTTACCGTTAATTGCTTGGCTCTGATGAGTATGGGTGCACGAAATATTTTGATTACCAATCCCAGGGACCTGGGTACATTGATTTCTGCTTTTAAAAAATACCCTATTGATCTTATGACAGGTTTGAATACTCTTTTCAATGCCTTGTTAAATCACAAGGAATTTGCTGGCCTGGATTTTAGCCATCTCAAAATAACCAGTGCGGGTGGTATGGCACTGCAGCAATCCGTCGCTGAACGATGGCAAGAGGTTACCGGGTGCCAGATTTCGGAAGGCTACGGAATGACAGAGACTAGTCCGGTGGCATGTTCCAATTATCCTGGAGGTCATGCAAGAATCGGCACCATAGGACTGCCGGTTCCCTCTACAGACATGCGAATCGTGGACGAAGAAGGAAATGTTCTACCTCCTAATGAAGTAGGAGAAATTCAAATCAAAGGGCCGCAGGTCATGAAGGGTTATTATAACCGGCCAGATGAAACTGCTAAATGTCTGAAAGATGGCTGGATCAGCACGGGCGATATTGGATTGATGGAAGATGATGGATATTTTAAAATAGTCGACCGGAAGAAAGATATGATTTTGGTCTCCGGCTTCAACGTCTTCCCCAATGAAATCGAAGCCGTGATTGCTGCACATCCTAAAGTGCTGGAAGTTGCGGCCATCGGCGTTCCGGATGAAAAATCAACCGAAGCAGTAAAAGTATTTATAGTCAAAAAAGATAACTCACTCACCGAGGGGGAGATAAAGGAATATTGTAAAGAAAATCTGACTGGTTATAAACGACCCAGACACATTGAATTTAGAGATGAATTACCAAAAACCAATATTGGTAAAATACTGCGCAGAGCGTTAAAAGAGTAGTGATTATCACTGCGTGAGATTTCTCACATTGTATCCGGAGATTCTTATTCCACAGTGATTTCATCCAGCATGATCCATGCTTTCTCTCCAGCTTGTTTATGCCAGCCCGGGCAAATACCCATGTTATCGGCACTCACTCGAATGTATCTTGCTTTGCGACTGCCTTTAAATGAAAAACTATATTCAAAAGGCTTTGTCTCTTCATCTCTGGAGTGAAAGAGTGGTTTGCGATAAACCTCAATAAAACGTTCCCCATCATTACTGACTTCAAAAGTCACCTTGTTGGGTAAAAATATCCCGGCATTTTGGTTCTTATACGCTCTGGTGGTTATCTTCTTGATTTCGATTCGCTCTCCGAAATCAATGGTAGCAGACAGGTTCTTTCCTAAGTAGCCTTGCCACTTTCCGTCATTGACTGAATTACCACCAATCAAGCCATCTACCAACGCCTGGTCTCCGCCGGCAGAAAATGGGGCGTCATAACGAGTATCATGTTGGATTGGTTTATAGGTGGCCAAATTCATCTTCACTACCTTAGTGGTAGAAGCATCAGAACAGCGCCCATCAAAAAATGCCAAAGCCTTAATTGTACATTCCTTGTCAATGTAAAATGGTTGCCGGTAAGTGAGTCCGGACAATCCGGGTGGGTCTCCATTGATGGTATATTTTATTTCGTCTACTCCTTCGCCCGATAGCGAGACCAGGTAGGCCCGAGCTTCAGGTTTGTAAGCGATGTCTATCTGGACATCTTTAGTAATGATGGGCCAATCGTCGGTTCTGAAAGATGAAGCAGGCATTTCAAACTGATTGAATAAATTTGTTTCTGTGGTATTATCAAATCCAAATCTGACCGCCACCGGATCAAGCACGTAATCCGAAGACACGATTACTTCGTTGCCCTTGATTACTGCATTTGCAGGATAAAAGATTTGATCACTACCCGCGAGCAGATACCCCTTTAACGGCCCTTCCTTACTAAGAAGTCCCTCCTCGGCGTATTTGAAACTTAGGATCATTTGACCATTCTCCACCCGGTAGGTTTGATATAGGGGCCCGGAGTAGCTGATGTCTTTCACACCATATGTCCGTGCCAGAGCCCATTTTGCCAAGCGGATCCCGACGTCAATCTTGTTCCTGGGATGTATATCATAGATGTTACCTATATCACTTACTACTACCATGCCGGTATTGGGAATCTTGGATAAGGTTTGCAATTGGGCCTCACGTACCAGGGCACCCTGCAAAGGTGTACCGTAATTGTATGGTGCTATCTGAACATAGTAAAACGGCATGGGAAAATCCCAGGCCTCTCGCCAGCTGTTGATCATGGCCGGAAAAAGATCGCGATAAACCAAAGGATTGGCAGTATTAGACTCGCCTTGATACCAAATTGCACCGGCCAATTTAAAATTGACCAGTGGATGAATCATGGCATTATAGAGATAAGCGGGGGTCCTCGGCCAGTAATCGGATGTGCCTAGAAATTGATCCCATTTTGAAAATTCAGGGTCACCATCTATAACTTCCCGAGGTGTCCAAACTTCGGCTGCAGTTCCACCCCATGCGGCCTGAATCAGTCCGATTGGTACATTCAGTTGATCCTGTAGGTATTTCCCAAAATGATATCCAACTGCGCTAAAATCCTCAACCGTTTCAGGACTACAGATCTCCCATATTCCTTCACAGTCATCCTGAGGATGTGGCGATGTGGTTTTGGGTATCTGAAATAGACGAATTTGCGGATAATTAGCATTGGCTACTTCTTCTTCCGCTCCATCATAGCCGTTTATTGCTGACCATTCCATGTTGGATTGGCCCGAACAAATCCAAACTTCACCAATCAGAATGTCATTTAAGATGATAGTATTTGAACCTTGAATCTCAATGTCATATGGACCACCGGCATCAGGAGTAGGAATTAAAATCTCCCAACAAGCATTTCGATCGGCTTTGATATCATACGTGTGCTGATCCCAGCCGGGAGTAATGTTGATTTCTTCGGATGCTCCTGACCATCCCCATAGTCTTACTGTACTGTTACGTTGCAAAACCATATGGTCTGACAACACTGCAGGCAAGCGTACTTCTGCACGCAGACCCGTGCAAACCAAAAAAAGAAAAAGAAACTTGAAAAGGATGTTATAATTTCCTTTTAGATCCATCTATACGACACTTGTACTACCAGGCACGGCCACCGGATAATTACCGTCTGCATCTGGTCTTGCCGGCGGCATGTCATTCCAGGTAAATGAGGCTGGTATCAGTTCCACTTTAGAATTAAGGACATCGTCCCAACTCAGCATCTGACCACTGTAAGTAGCCATGCGACCCATGATGGATGTCATGGTACTCTTTGCCCCATTGTCTGCATCGGCAAATTTATATTCACCTTTATTTATCGCTGCAAACAATTCGTCGTGCTCCACCTGATATGGATTAGGATCATTAGTATCGTCATGATTCATTAAAACCCTGCCATTATGTGATGTCATGCTACCGGCACCAAAATCTACCCGTCCTTTTGTACCAGTTATTGTCTCATTGACCTGATTCCAGCAGTTCTTGATGTGGCGGCATTGGCTGTTCATCACCGAACCATCAGCGTAGGTAAACTCTACAAAATGGTGGTCAAAAATTTGTCCGTGATCTTTGCCCTTGCGAACTTCGCGACCGCCCATACCCTGCGCTTTTACGGGATATCCGTTCTTTGCCCAATTCATGACATCGAGATTGTGTATGTGCTGTTCAACAATGTGATCACCGCACAACCATGTGAAATAATACCAGTTTCGCATTTGGTATTCCATTTCGGTCTGTTGTGCTTCTCTTGGACGCACCCAAACTCCAGCTCCGTTCCAGTATACTTGTCCGGAAGTCACATCTCCAATCTTTCCTTTATGCACCATGGCCATCAATTCCTTGTACTTTGTCTGATAGTGTCGCTGCAGGCCAACAACCACATTTAATTTTTTCTGCTTTGCTTCTTGTGCAGTTTTAAGCACGCTCCGCACTCCGGCAGCATCGGTTGACACCGGTTTTTCCATAAATACGTGCTTATTTTGTTTAATCGCCTCAGCAAAGTGTACCGGTCTAAATGCGGGAGGTGTTGTCAAAATAATTACATCACAAAGTGCTATCGCTTGCTTATATCCTTCGAAACCCACAAACTGACGGTCTTCCGGCACATCGACCCGGTCTCCCGGAACCGATTGTTTTATACTGTTTAGGCTCTCCTGTAAACGGTCCTCAAAGGCATCACACATTGCCACCAGTCTAACATTTGATGCCGCTTTCAATGCCTGCGTAGCTGCTCCTGAGCCGCGACCACCACAGCCCACAACGGCCACTTTGATTTCATCATTTACCGAGTTATGAAATCCATATCCTGAGGCGATCAGGGGTGATGTCATTAAAGCTCCGGCTGCCAATGAGGAATGTTTCATAAAGTCACGTCGCTTAAGGAAAGTATTTTCTTTCATGATTGATATTCTTAGAAATGATAAAATGATCTCTTTTGGTTTGAACCCATTAAGGTACAAATTATCCCCCGAGTACTAAAGCCCAGAATTGATTTTGTTCTTGCTGACTAGGTTGTTCAGCCGGACTTACAACCCGAAAGCCTACGAAAGGGGAATCTGTATTCCACCAAAAGCTTTTTGGGATCTGGGGATCTCTCTTTTTCCAATCTAATGTTGATTCAATTCGCTTGGCACTGCGCAAGTCAGCTGCTTCACTTTTGAAAGTGCCTCCCCGAACTGATCGGGGATGCAAATCAGTCGGTTTAATCCACGGGTCTTTTTCACCATCTTCCAGTTTAGAATACGCATCAGCATGATATTGGTCCAGGGTCCATTCGGCTACATTGCCGTACATATCGTACAAACCCCATGGGTTCGGCTGAAGCTCACCTACTTTGTGGAATGTACCTTCACTATTCTTTTCAAACCAGGCATAATCTAAAAGTTCCTTCTTCTTCTTTCCAAAAAAATAAGGAGTCTCTGTACCCGCCCGGCATGCGTATTCCCATTCAGCCTCGGTAGGTAAGCGGTAAAAACGACCGGTCTTCTCCGAAAGCCATTTACAGAATTGTAACGCAGAGAACTGGGTCATCCCCGCAGCGGGATAGCCAAATTTTCCCATGCCAAATACCGGATCTTCATATGGTGCACTAGGTCTCGTCACTCCATCCACTCTTGGATTACCGTCTTCATCTAAATCGATTTCCGCATCTCTGAACACCATAAAAATATCATGGGTTATCTCATAAGCACTCATGAAAAATGGACTTATTTCTACCTCTTTTTGCGGTAGTTCATCTGGCATCTTAGATTTAGGCTGACCCAGCAGGACTTTCCCTCCGGGAATGCCGACCATTTTAATCTCCAGATCGGTTTTGAAAATCTCCTGACTAAAATCGGCAGGTTTTTCCTGACACCACATCGGTAATGCCAGTAAAAGGCAAATTGATAACAAATATATTCTCATGAGGTTATTGACTTTTCTTTGTAAGATTGAGATCAAAATGGAGCACGAGTTCATCATGACAGACAATGGCACCAAACATAGCACTGGGAGGTTCAATGTCAAAATCTGATAATTTCAACTTGGTTTGACCAGTGATATGACCCGAAGAAATATCACCAGATGCCTCGACTAGCACTTCCTTTTCTTTACCTGCCAACGACACAAGACCGGTTGCACCAACATCTCCGACTTCCGGCGAAGTCCCCTTGCCTTGAAAAGTGATTTTTGGAAAATCATCGGATTTGAGCGCGTTATATATCTTGCCATTCATATCCGGGCCACGACCTCCTTCCATACTTTTTACATCAAAAGTAAAACTGACTTCTTGCACATGTCCATCAGCATCTGTGACGATAGTGCCATCGAAAGTCTGTACTTCTGCCGTCCAATTTTTTAGCGTACTGGTGCCATCAACCCACACTCTTGATCCTTCAGCCAGTGAATAGGAATTTTGTGCCCAGACAACTGCCATCGCTATGACAATCAAAATGGCCGTTGCAAAACCCTTTTTGTACTTTTTATTCTTCATATTACAAGCTTACGATTTTCTCTGCTTAATTTACTATGTAGTGAGAAAAGTTCTGCGACTGAAAAAGTTCATTTTCAACGGCAATAATCGCTTCCAGCCCGATTTTCTCATCAATAATTGCTCTTGATCTATCCAATGGGAGGATAGTAAATGCAGAGGCAAATGCATCCGCCTGCCAACCGGTTGAAGCTATGACCGTAGTGGCAAACAAATTTTTCACACCCCAACCGGTGACCGGATCAATAATATGCGCATAGCGTACGCCCTTGTGGACAAAAAATTGAAAATCAGGTCCGGATGTGGCAATGGCAGCGTGGTTGATTTCGATTACTTTGTCACACCAGGAGACATCGATTTTCCACCCTGATTGATCGGGAGGTGCTTCACCCGCCAACAAATCACCGCCCAAATTAATTAGAAAAATGGGTACACCTTGTTCCGTCATTGTTTTACCCATGTGATCAGCAATGTAGCCTTTGGCGATACCGCCAAAATCCATCCGGAGCCCATTGATGTTTTTCTTGAGCAGTAAAGTGTCATCCGCTAACTGTAGCATTCCCCGAGTCACTGTCTTCCTCGCTCGTCGGATCAAAGACTTCGGTGGTATTCTGTTTTGTGCCAGAGATTGACGCCATAATTTTGTCAGTGCTCCAATTTTCACGGTAAATCTATTGTCCGTCTTAGCACTTATCTTCTGTGACATTTCAATCAAATCATATAAAGGCGGGCTGATCGGAATCCACCTTTTTGCCGGCTGTTCAGCCAGGAGCATCGTTTCACTATTTTGTTTGTAGTCAGAAAAGATAAGATCAAAAGAATCTAATAAGTAAAAAGCCCGCTCCGCAGCTTGCTGCATCTGCATGGAATCCAGACCAAAACAAGTTATACTTGCGACGGATCCCAGAGCAGGCCGTTCCATGGCAAACTTGATCAATGGTTGGCAGAGACTTAGATGCAGGCAGGAGCTAAAAGCTGTGAATAATCCTACTATTTTTACTAAATTCCCCATTCATCGAAATATCAAATAATAGTGAAAAGACGAAAATTTATACAAAATAGTGCAAGGGAGGGTGCCTCTGCTGCTTTTTCCTCTGCTGTGATCGCAAACAACCATGCTCCATTGTTGGCTGAAAAGTTCAAGATGAAATATGCCCCTCATCTAGGAATGTTTAAGAATCATGCTGGCGATGATCCAATAGATCAATTAAATTTTATGGCCGATATGGGCTTCACTGCCTACGAAG
>JABDLW010000541.1 GCA_013001805.1 Saprospiraceae bacterium
GTTTAATTTCCTGGTGTGGGATCTTCGATAAACGACAACATTTAGGAATTAATTTTTGGGTCGTAAAAGGTAGATAAATTATCCAGTCATAAACCTCGGTAATTATCACCCGGAAATCTACAGATGCCGTTCACAGCAGAAAAGAAATCACTTACAGCATTATTTGTTGTCTTCGCCCTAATTGGTGGATTTAATACGCTTGCAAACAATCACTAAAAAAACTTCATTTGCTTGGCTTTGAGAGAAGAGGCAAAAACAGTCGTGTGATACCAGAGGTGATTCTGTCATCCGGGCGAGTCCCGGTAAATCATCTCGACCTGAATACAACGGCAAGAGGATTTGTGATCACCAGAGAGGTAGCCTCATTAATACAATTAGTTATTTTTCACTCTTCAACTCGATCGTGTTGCGGGGATTCCCAGACTGTACCTATGCACATTGTATAACCTAAATACACTGGTCGAGTAAGTCAAATAAAAAGAATCGATGCCGGAACGTGCGGATTATAGTGCCGGGATCAGGTCAGATGGTCTAGTGTTTAACTCGTGATCAGGTTACTCGATCAAAGAATAGAGTACATTTAAATCCGGTGATAGAATAATCTCGGTTCGCCGATTGAGGCTTTTATTGGCTTCCGTGTCGTTAGGTGCCTTGGGAAAATATAGCCCCCTGCCGCTCGCTGTGATGTTATTGGGATCAGCGCCACTATTGGTGAGCACTTTGACAACTGCCGTAGCCCGGGTCACGCTGAGGTCCCAGTTTTTTTCAGCGGTGCCATCACTATCAGTATGACCTTCCACATTTATTTGAATGTCGGGATGGTTCTTCAGGACTCCGGCCAGTTTGCGCAAAGCATCCTGCCCGGCTGGGTCGATTACGTTACTACCCTTGGCAAAGAGCAGATTCTGTGAGAGGGACACATAAACTTTGCCTTGATATTCGGAAACCGTAAGGTCCTCTGCGGAAAAACCACGCAAAGCATCATTGACTGTATTGCGGAGTGCCTGCATCAGTGAATCTTTGGCGTGCAGTTTCTCCGTGAGTTCTAAAAGTTTTCTTTCCCTGATTCGTACATCTTCCTGCAAGGATTCAAGATTTTCCTCCTGCGATTTTAGTTTCATTTCGAGAAATTTCAGTTCCCGCTCCTTTTGATCCAGTTCATTTTGCTTGGTTGATAGCTCTTGTGAGAGTGCAGCTTTCTCCTCCGTTGCTGTACTGAGTACTTCATTACTCTGACTGAGCAGGTCATTATATTTTTTCAGTAAATCAGCTTGAGACATTTTTAGACCCTCCACTTCATTCCGGGTTTTTTTTAACTCCGTCTCACGTTCTCCCAGGAGTTCTTCCTTCGCTTTCAGATCATTGATCATAACCTGATTAGACGCAATAATTCCCGTCATGTCCATTTTTTCCTTTTCGAGCTGTCGTTTTTGGTACGCCAGTTCGTCATATTTCTTGGTCGATACACACGAAGAGACGAGAATCAGCAGGGCAATAGCAAAGGTGAAGTGTTTCATATGAAAATAAATATTAATCTGTAAAGCTATAAAAATCTCGTTGTAACATCAAGTAAAGAAAAGGACGAATGTCTGGGCCTGACCACCCTTTCCGGCTCAGACTTCAAACTTAGCAGGACTGGGTTAAGATATCGCTGATCGATTATCATTGGTCATGACATAGTGGTTCTTCAAAATCTCCCGAATGATAATTTGATACATTTGTCGGAATAAAAAAATCACTTCCATCACAATGAATAAGGCCGTAGTCCGGATAATCAATCAATGCTGTGTTGCGTCACTGCTGGGATGGCTGGTTTTGACATCTTGCAGAAATGAGCAAAATTTACCTGGTGAACCCCCGCCACCGCAATTACCAGAACTATTTGCTGACGGACATTATAATGCTATGGTAGAAACTCCGGTGGGCAGCAATTACGAATTTACCTATGATCCTGCCAGCAATGTGATCGATACGTTAAGGCCCGAAGCAGGACCTACTGACTATCTGCCCTTTCCGGCAAACTTTGGATTCTTTCCACTGCTTAAAAACGATAGCCTGGTCAAGATTCCCGTTTGGATTCTTGGTATAAAGCAACCTGGTGGGACTGCTGTAGCCGTAAAATTGTTGGGGCTAATCGACTATACCGATAGGGGGAATTTGCAGCGCCAATGGCTTGCCATTCCCCGGAATCCGGAGTTACAAACAATTGCAACCAGCAGTTTTCGTGATTTCATTATTCGATATGATCCGGTCAAATTTATGTTTGAATACTGGTTGAAAAATCGACACGGAATCGGCTCTGTATCCCAGATCATATGGCACGATGAAGAACAGGCACTGCACTATCTGGAGGAATCAGTTAACAAATGATGCTTATCGTTGTTTAGCTAAAGGCATGGCTAATGGGGTTTGTATTGTTGGCGATCTCCTTCTTTTGTATTTAAATTGGCATAGTGCCTTAAAAGCTTCGCATTGAAAATTACACTTTGAAATCATGACAAAATACCAATGCGAAAACTTGTTGGTTCTTAAGTCCGAAAAATCACCCACAATAACTTGCCGGGTTTTTGATCAGATTTCCGATTGCACAACTTGCCTTGCATCACTCAAAATCCCCACACTTTTTTTAAATGCTGATTTCCTGCTCTGCCTGGAAGAGGCTTTTTTGGAGGAGATGCAAGTCCGCTATCTTTTTTTCTATGATGAGGATAATCTCATTGGATTTGCATATTGTCAAATCCATCCCTTTATGGCAGAGAAGAGTTTTAAGTCATACCGTTCCGAACAGGGTGCGATCGGTGTAAAACTCAGGTCGGTCCTGGCAAAATTGGTCAGATTTAAAGCGCTGGTATGTGGTAATTTACTGCTTACCGGAGAATATGGAAGTTACTTCTTGCCTGCCTATCAAAACCAGAAATTCAGTATTCTGGAAAATGCCTGGGATCAATTATTTAAGCATTTACAGATCGAAGACGATGAGGTTAAGGTAATGTTCGTGAAAGAGTATGAGGAGGCAAAACAGGAAAGATTACGTTCTGCTTTTTCCCCTCAGGATTACTTTCTCTTTTCCGTGCAGCCTTCAATGATCTTTCATAGAGTTGCACAATGGCTTTCATTTGATGACTATCTGTCAGCACTAAAGTCTAAATACCGCATCCGGGTCAAAGCGGCATTAAAACGCCGAAAGGTATTTTCAGTAAAACACTTGTCTTTGCAAGACCTCAGAGATGAAGCCTCGACCCTCCAGCTTTTAATGCAACAAGTGCTTGACGAGTCAGAATTTAGGATTGTGAACCTTCATGTGAATTATCTGATTATTCTCAAAGAAAAATTTGCCGAAGCATTTCAATTAACCGGGTATTACCGGGAGGATCAGCTGATTGGATTTATGTCATATTTCATCGATGGTCGAATCCTTGTTGCACATCTTACAGGTTTTGATCTTACGATAAACAAAAGATTTGATCTCTATCTGAACATGTTGATAGATCTGGTTGATGCCTGTATTGCGAGACGCTCGGATGCTTTAATCCTGTCGCGTACCGCCCTCGAAATAAAGAGTTCCATTGGAGCGGTACCATTGCCGATGATCAATTTATTAAAACACCGTAGTAAATCGCTAAATCTCGCTTTACCCCACGTTTATCAATTATTATATGAAAATGAGCCGTGGACACAACGGCGACCCTTTAAGGCATAGGTTTGGCTAAATACGCATGAATACTCTGAGAACCCTGGCCTGATCCTCATCCAAGAATTATGTTTAAATGATCAAGCATACTTTCAGTCTATAGTACTGGTAGAATAAAGGTATAGATGGATGATAGAAAAGGATTACGTTACAGGCTGTCTTCCTGGTTTAAAACCGGTGCGTTGTCGAGACTATTTGTCTTGCGTAATCTTGATTTGGTGCCTTCACTGATTTGTTTCCAGCTATCCCGCTCATAAATGGCATTCACCTGGCTTGCATAACGGTAAGAGGCAAACCTGGCTGTGGGAAGAGGATCCAGTTCCTGCAAAACCATTTGTCTTTGGTTCTCTACCGGTGTTTGCAACAGCACAAAAGCAGCGACGATCAGAGTGACACTTGCCGCAACGGTGATCCATTTTCGCACGGTAGTTATCTTGATTTTGCCCTTATCCTGATCCAGGCGACTTTCCAGTCGATTCCAGACCCGCTCAGAAGGTTCAATTTTGAGCCTTGCTGCTTTTTCTTTTAGAGAGTATTTATTATGATTCATGTCACCCTACCGCTGATATTTTATTTTTTTTTAAAAGGCTTGCCAGTCTTCTTTTGGCTTGTATTAGTTGCGATTTTGACGTATTGATGCTGATTCCCAGTTCTTCTGCAATCTCCCGGTGTTTCATCCCATCTATTACATATAGATTAAATACAGTTCGATATCCGGTCGGCAATGTATCCAGCACATCCAAAATGTCAGACTCAAAAAGTTGTTCTTCTACGCTGTATTCATCGCTGGAAATACTTAAGTGATTTGATTCCAGACTGATATTAAAATTATGTCGTTTACGGAGAAACATTAATGACTCGTTCACTGATATGCGCTTCATCCAGCCTTCAAAACTACCTTTTCCCTCGTATTGGTTTATGTTGCTAAAAATTTTATAAAATGCTTCGAGTAAAACATCCTCAGCATCTTCTGTTTGTCTGACGTATCTTTTGCAGATGGCCATCAAGATGGGCCCATACTGATCGTAGAGAGCTTTCTGTGCTTTTCTATCGTTTGCCTTACATCCTTTAATTAGATCCTCCTCGGTCATCATAAAATATAACGATCAGTTGCTGTTTTTACGTTCCTTCACTGTCGCCAGAATTAAAAAATTCACATTTACTCCTTTTTTTAGTTAAAGGATGCGGGCCGCGGTTGTTTTGGTGTATGTATCTTTGCCCGGATAAATATTAAAATGTCAGTATATGAGTAGCTTGTCTTCAAGATACGAACCAAGAGCAATAGAAGATCGATGGTATAAACACTGGATGGAAAAGAGGTATTTTCGATCGGTACCAGATAAGAGAGAACCCTATTCGATCGTAATTCCGCCTCCCAATGTGACCGGAGTCTTGCATATGGGTCACATGCTCGACAACACGATTCAAGACGTATTAATACGTAAAGCACGCATGGACGGCAAGAATGCCTGCTGGGTGCCGGGAACCGATCATGCCTCCATAGCGACCGAGGCCAAAGTCGTACGCTGGCTTCGCGATGAAAAGAATTTGACCAAATCGCAGGTAGGTCGTGAACGATTTATTGAGTATGCCTGGGAATGGACTGACAAATACGGTGGCATTATTCTGGAGCAGCTGCAAAGGCTGGGAGCTTCCTGCGATTGGGATCGTACTGCTTTCACAATGGATGAAGTTCGATCGAAGCAGGTAATACGCGCATTTGTTGATCTCTATAATGAAGGCAAGTTATACCGGGATTACCGGATGGTAAATTGGGATGCTAAAGCCCAAACCGTCCTGAGTAATGAAGAGGTGATTTATGAGGAAGAGCAGGGTAATCTCTATTACGTGCGATACCAGATAGCGGGAAGTTCCAATGACTATATTACTATCGCCACCACCCGGCCGGAGACCATATTGGGAGATACGGCCATTGCTGTCCATCCTGAAGATGAACGGTACCGGCATCTGCATGGAAAAAAGGCTTTGGTGCCTTTGGTCGGTCGGGAGATTCCCATCATCGCCGATGATTATGTGGACCGGGAGTTTGGTACTGGAGCGCTGAAAATTACTCCAGCGCATGATGTAAATGATTACGAAATCGGCAAACGTTTTGATCTGGAGGTGATCGACGTGCTGACTGATGATGGTCGTATGAGTGAAGCTGCGCAGCATTTCATTGGTGACGATCTGATCACTGCCAGAAAAAAAATGGTCAGTGCATTTAAGTAAAGTGGACAGTTGGAAAAAACAGAACCCTTAATCCTCAGCGTAGGTAGATCGGAACGCACGAACGTAGTGGTTGAAGCCAGACTTTCATTACAATGGTATGTAC
>JABDLW010000542.1 GCA_013001805.1 Saprospiraceae bacterium
ATTTATAAGTTTCGCTCAATGTGGCAGGATGCCGAGGCCGATGGGCCACAATTATCGCAAGATCTGGACGAACGTTGCACTCCCTTTGGTGCGATGATGCGAAAATGGAGACTGGATGAGCTGCCGCAGTTTTGGAACGTGCTGAAGGGAGAGATGTCACTTGTCGGGCCCCGACCGGAAAGAAGATATTACATCGAAAAAATCATGGAACGTGCCCCGCACTACAAACATCTGCTCAAGGTCAGACCAGGAATTACTTCATGGGGCCAGGTAAAATATGGTTATGCCAGTACGGTGGATCAAATGATTCAACGATTGAAGTTTGATATCCTCTATATTGAAAACGCTACCCTGGCACTTGATTTCAAGATTCTGTTTTACACGTTGCTCGTGCTTTTACAGGGAAAGGGGAAGTAGAACGGTCAGGTTTTCATATTATAAATTATTTTAATATTTTTGATGTCTAAGTCTGAATGAGGCTTTGCATATATCTTTTATATTTGCCGCTCAAACTCTATGACATCAAACCACATGACCCTTATTAAGAATCTCACCGTTGCTTTAATATTGTTATCGGGTGTGAGGATATCTGCTCAAACTTATAGTCAAGCACAGATTTTTGGCACGCCTAAACAACTGGCTGCCCTTGGGATTGCTGTAGATCATGTACACTTGGGTGCCTCCTATGTTGAGGGAGATTTTTCCGACTATGAATTACTGGCAGCACGGCAATCAGGTTATGAAGTTCAGGTCCTGATTGCCGATGTAGAAGAAGCCTTTACAATGTCGACCAGAAAAACCAAAAGATCAAATGAAGCTTGCATCGAGAATCTGCAGAAATTTAATTATGAAACACCCGAGAATTTCAAAGTAGGTGATTATGGTGGCCAATTAACCTATGACGAGATGGAAGACCATCTTGATGCGATGGCTGGTAAATATCCCGATTTGATTTCACAGCGAAAACCCATTGGCAACTTCGTTACAGCAGAAGGCAGGCCCATCCAGTGGCTGAAAATTTCAGATAACCCCAATACAGAAGAAAGTGGAGAGCCGCAGATGTTGTATACAGCTCTGCATCATGCCCGGGAACCGATAAGCATGACACAATTGATCTTTTACATGTGGTATCTCCTGGAAAATTACGCCGTAAATGATGACATAAAATATTTGATCAATAATGTGGAGATGTACTTTGTGCCATGCGTCAATCCGGATGGGTATGTTTATAATGAAACGATCAGGCCGGATGGAGGAGGACGATGGCGAAAGAACCGGCGAAACAACGGTGATGGAACTTTCGGGGTCGATTTAAATCGAAACTATGGACATCAGTGGGGACATGACAATGTGGGATCTTCCGACAGGACTCAGTCGGAAGTATATCGGGGGATAGCTCCTTTTTCTGAACCTGAGACTCAAGCCATCCGCGAGCTGGTCATGCAACATGATTTTAAAATCGCATTGAATTACCACAGCTGGGGAGGATTTCTAATTTATCCCTTTGGGTTTGATAATGGCCCCGCCGAGGATGAAAGAATATTTAAGGAACTGGCAAATTTGCTCACTCAGGAGAATCGTTACGTCTATGGCACTGGCCTGGAGACTGTGGAGTACACTACGAATGGTGATTCTGATGACTGGATGTACGCTGGTCTCGAGACCAAACGCATCTTTTCGATGACCCCGGAAATTGGTACGGAGGAACATGGATTCTGGCCCCATGAAGATGATGTAGAATTTTTATGCAAAGCTTCACTAAAGCAAAATTTATTAGCGGCTGAATTTCTCTTAAACTCAGCTCTTTTGTTTGATGAATCGGAAAGTTACATCACAGATCTGCAGGGCGATTTGCCCTTTAAGATTACCAAGTTGGGATTTGAAGATGTAGCTTTTAGCGTAAAATTCACCCCCATTACTTCCAATATTTCTTTTACGAGCAATGCCAAAATATACATTTTGAATTTGTTTGGTGCTCAGCAGGATAGATTGGAATATACTATTAACCCGGATATTCAGGATGGTGAGCGAATAAAATTTGCTTATACCATCGACAATGGCTCGTACATCTTAAGTGACACGGTTATAAAATACTATCGTGATCCACGGTTTGTATTAAATAATTTGGGCGATCTAAGCGAATGGGATAATGCAAGTTTGCAGTCAGAATGGGGAGAGTCCAGTAATCTATTCGTGAGCGATCCCGCTAGTCTGACCGATAGTCCTCACGGGAATACGATTCCGTACACGACCAATTATTTACAGTTGGATCGAAGTCTCGGAATTCTTAATGGTGACTCTGCTGTATTGACTTTTAAGGCCTATTGGGACATTCAAAATCAGTTCGATTATCTAATGGTCGAGATCGCCGCTGATGGAGGTGAATTTCAACCGCTTTGTGGTAGGTATTCAGTTCCAGGTCGTCTCACCATAAATGAGGGATTGCCAATTTATACCGGAAGACAATTGAGTTGGATCATCGAGGAAATCAATCTGAGTGAATTTGTAGGGCAGGAAATCGACCTCAGATTTGCGATGATTTCTACCAATAGCGATACGCGGGATGGTGCCTATCTGGATGACATCCGCATACTTGAGTACAATCAGGGATCATTGACCGGTTCCGTAGATATAAAGCCAGAAGATATTGGTAGCTTCCTTTATCCAAATCCAGGATATGATCGATTATTTATTGATCACGATAACGAAAAAAGTCTGAGCGGTTTTTCCCGGCTGGAGTTTTACAATAGCCTCGGTTCCATGGTTCACCATCAACCATTAAATGTGCATGGATCAATCGATATTTCTTCATGGACCCCAGGATTTTATTATTACCGGCTCATCGGACCAGCTGGCCGAAGTTCTATTGCAAATAAACTGGTCATTAAGCCATGAAAATGTCGCGCGATTGACGACTAAATCCCATATGCAATACCCAGACTTGGCTGAATAGTTCGATTTTTTTCATCACCCCTTTCTGCCAGGTTATTCAAGCCTAAGAAAGCGCGCACGTCAATGTTAAGCCACACTCTATTTGCCAGGCGATAATTAAAGCCTATTCCACCAACCAAATCCAGAACGGCTGATTTGTATTGGCTTTTTATGTCACTATTATTATTCTCGGCGGATATAAGGAAACCAGGGGAAAAGCCGGCATAGATTTTAGGTCGAAAAGGCTCTCCTAACTTCCCAAAAAATGAATTGTAAAGGATGGGTATCCTTAAATAATTAAGGTGGACTTCATTATTGCCGGACTTATATCCTTCTGCAGAGTATAAGGCATCCAGAGTAATACCCGAAGTCTCGTTGATGCTGTATGTTGAAGTCAAACCAGCAGCCAGACCGGTCAATGTTTCAGTACCACTGACCGTCACATTGGAAATGTTGGCACCTATTCTCGGACCAATTGAAAACCGGTTCTCTAATTGTGCGGATGATTGTAGCCACCCGGCTAGCACAAGCAAAGCAATAAGAAATATATTTTTCATAAAATTTGATTTATTTGTTTTGCAATAAATAGACTGCCATCGAAGTAACCGAAGTAAGATGCACTACTTAGGTATTCCATGTTACGAGGCCTCAGGAATGCGACCCTTCTTTGCATCGCGGATCAATTTTTTATTGGCTATGATGGTAAGTTCTACTCTACGATTCTGCTGTCGACCCGCTTCTGTCGTATTATCAGCCAGCGGATCGGTCTCACCCAATCCTTGAGGTTGAAGTCTGCGCGAGGCAATAGCATGTTGAGTCAGGTATGATTCTACCGCAAGTGCTCTTTTTTCAGAAAGTGTTTGATTGTAGGAGTTTGATCCCTGACTATCTGTATGGCCAAGAACCCTGACATCTGTATCTTCATATTTCGTCAAAGTTTTGGCCAGTTCTGTCAGGTTTTCCTTTGTTTCGTTTCGTAAGGCATAGGAATCAAAATCGAATAGAAGACCCGAGTCAAAGGTCACTACAATTCCTTCTCATACTCTTTCAACCTTAGCACCTTCGAGATCATTTCTGATTTCTGCTGCCTGTTTATCCATATAATTACCGATTATACCTCCCGCAACCCCGCCAATGCTGGCTCCCAAAAGAATAGAAACGGCCTTGTTTTTTTTACCGGCAATAGCCCCGGCAGTAGCACCAACTGTAGCTCCGATGAGGGCACCTTTTGTGCGGTTGGAGGTGTTGCATGAGGTTCCGGAAAAGGCAATAGGGCCTAGTAAAAGAATAAGCACTATTATTTTTACTTTATGTATCAAGATGGGCAATGCTTTATTTTTGATTTTCTTGTCACCTATGACTCTACGGGCAGGATTAGGGTTCGATTCACGGGACAGTTTTGCGTCAGATTTCAGAGAGATAGCTTGGACAAGTCATGCCAAGATGAACTTTTCTAGTTGGAAAAAAGTTATATATTTGCCCTCCCATCTTAAGGGATGGAAAAGAAATATCGCGGAGTGGAGCAGTTGGTAGCTCGTCGGGCTCATAACCCGAAGGTCGTAGGTTCAAGTCCTGCCTCCGCTACAAAGAAAGCCGGTACTGGAAAGTATCGGCTTTTGCATTTCGAAGAAAATTATATCAGGGTTCAAGCCAATCATCAGACTACCCAATACACAA
>JABDLW010000883.1 GCA_013001805.1 Saprospiraceae bacterium
AAGGCTTTTGATGATGCAGAGCTGGTGAAAAAGGAGCCGGTTCATAGTATCATTTATATAGGAAATGCTGCACTAGTGCTAAACCTGTCTTGACTTACGTCCAAGAGATCCTCATTGGTCTTTTCAATCAGAGTTGTCTTTTGCGATAACGGTTGCAAATATCTGCTCTATGCCTGGGTTTGCATGCGACTACTAATGAAGTCTTTGATCCCATTGAGGTCATCAGGACTGAAAATTTGCCACAGTCCATGTTTTCGAAACCAGGTCAGTTGCCTTTTCGCATATCTGCGACTATTCCTCTTTATCAACCTAATCACCTCGGCACGGTCAATATCTCCCTTCAGATAATCACCCCACTCCTGATATCCAACGGTTTGCAGAGCTGTCAGATCAAAATGTTGTTGCAGTCCCCGTGCTTCTTCCTCCAAACCAGCTGCGATCATCTGATCCACCCTGGTGTTAATCCTTTCGTAGAGTTTGCTTCGGTCCATCTTTAGTAGAATGTAGATAGGTTCGAAAAAGCGCGGATCCTTTCCTTTGCTCAAGAAGCTGCTAAATGGACGTCCAGTCGCATCAATCACGGTTAAGGCTCGGATGAGGCGGCGGTGATTCTGCAGGTCAACGGTATTTGCGTACTGCGGGTCTTTTTCTCTTAAGAGTTGTTGAATATGCACCAGCCCTTTATCTTGATACAGCGTCTGGAAACGATTTCGAACCTCTGAATCTATGTTTGGGATTTTATCGAGACCATGACAAAGGGCGTGGATATAGAGGCCAGTTCCTCCCGAAAGTATAGCTACCTGGTTTTTTATGAAGACAGATTGTAGCCTTTTTAATCCCTGGAACTCAAAATCAGCGGCAGTAAAAGGTTGGTCGATATCAAGTTCGTTAATAAAGTGGTGCTGTACACGGTCTAATTGATCCGCCGATGGTTTGGCCGTACCAATATTCATTTGACGATATATCTGACGACTGTCGGCAGAGATAATCTCTGTTTTCAAGTTGGTGGCGAGCGAGATTGCTACACTGGTTTTGCCCACGGCTGTAGGTCCTCCTACTACGATCAGATAATTACGTTTGTGGTTCACTTAAAATGCCTATTTTTCCGTCAGGTAATCTAAAAAATCAAAAATACCCTTGTTTTACAATATCTTAAGGCAGATCACGGCGACACTCTTTAAAGTATATTTTCGCAAAATTTATCTGATCGATCTGGAAAAGGTGCCTCTGCAAGGACCCATCCTTATTGCTTGTAACCATCCCATGGCATTTACCGAAGCTTGTTTGCTGGCCTGTTTCCTGGACCGCCCATTACATTTCCTGGTAAGAGGTGATGTATTTAAATCGAATTGGGAATGGTTTTTTCGCTGGACTAACCAGATCCCTATTTATCGATTCAGGGATGGGTTTTCAAATATGAGAAGAAACAGCGAGTCTTTTAGCAAAGCGCATGAGGCCCTCGCCCAGCAAAAAGCCGTCCTCATTTTTGCTGAAGGCAATACGAAATTGCAAAAAAAATTATCTCCTCTGCAAAAAGGAACTGCCCGTTTGGCATTTGGAGCCTATGACGAACTGAACGTGGCGAACATTAAGATCGTTCCGGTAGGTGTGAATTATACGGCAGGGAAAGTCTTTCGGTCTGACGTAGCCATTAAAATTGGCACACCTTTACACCTGGAAGATTACCTTGAATTATATAAGACTGATCATCATGAAGCATTCAGAAAGCTCACTGATGACTTATATAATAATATGTTGCCGTTGATCATACACATAGAAGATAGTTCGATGGAGCCACTTGCAGACCGGATTTTTCATTTATACGAAAGTCTTCGCGATTACAAATCCTGGCCAATTTTAGACTATGCTGATGATCGATTCAAAGAAGAGAAAAAAATTGCCAGGCAAATCAACTCTATTTCTCAAGACAGAACGCAAGCATTGAAGAAGATTGTTTCTAATGCTGAAATTGAAGAAAGTGTTTCTGTTCGCTGGTCAAAAGTCTTCCTTTTGTTCGTGGGGCTCCCGATTTTCATAGGAGGATTTATATTAAACGCAGCACCATTTTACCTGGCAAAATCAATTGCCTTTAAGAAAGTCAGTAAAGATGAGTTTTTGACGCCCGTGAGATTAGGTTTAATTATGGTGCTTTATATTGTCTGGATGGTAATCTGGTTTTTGATTTTAATTCCGATTTTTGGCTGGTATTCTCTGATCGCTTTGTGCTTGCTTCCCTTGACTGCATATGTAGTTATTCTTTGGAAGGAAGGTTTTGATACGATTACCAAAGAAAAGAGAATAAAATCCGAATACTTAGCGCAAATAAATGAGATCCTCTACCGCTAGTTGGCCGATAGCTATTGTAATGATTTTAATGAATGGACTAATAAGCTCGCAAACATTTGTAGAAATTAGAGATGGTTATTTTTCGAGGGGAGACAACAATTACTTCATTGCCGGGATAAATCTTTGGTATGCCATGCATCTGGGAGCAGAGGTCATCGGTGACCGACCCAGATTAATCACCGAATTGGATCAACTGGCCAATATGGGTATAAATAACGTACGCATCATGGCAACTGCGGAAGGGCCTGATACTGAGCCGTGGCGTATAAAACCCTCTGTACAACCGGAACCGGGGCAGTATAGTGAGCAACTGCTTACCGGGTTAGATTTTGTATTATTGGAATTGGGAAAGCGTCAGATGACAGCGGTGGTTTGTCTCACTAATTTTTGGCCTTGGTCGGGGGGAATGGCTCAATATGTGGCCTGGTCGGAAAAGTCTGTTCGTATTCCTTATCCCCCTCCGGAAAAAAATGGCAGCTGGATCCAATATCAATTATACACCTCCCGGTTTTATACGAATGATAATGCACTCAACTGGTATCGCCAGCACATCAGGAAAATATTGCTGCGTGAGAACAACTATACAGGAACCCTCTATCGGGACGACCCAACCATAATGTCCTGGGAGTTGGCGAATGAACCCCGGGCAATTTTAAAGCCAAGGAAATACCGGAAATGGATTTCTCAGTCAGCTGAATTTATCAAGGAACTGGACCCAAATCATTTAGTCACCATCGGAAGCGAGGGAAATACGTCCAGTAAGTGGTCGGGTAACCGGTTTTTTTCGGATCATCAATGTGCATTTATCGACTATTGCACCATTCATATCTGGCCGGAAAACTGGGGATGGTATGATCCCGAAAAAACAAAAGCAACTTATGAAGATGCCTTGCAAAAAACAACCGCTTATATTCGACAACATGTGCGGGAGGCCACGAGGCTGGCAAAACCTTTAGTCCTCGAAGAATTTGGACTTGCGCGGGATGAAGGTTCTTATAGCCCAACTGCGACAACAGTATGGCGCGATCGATTTTTCAAGGAAGTATGTATGGAAGTTTTCGCTCAGATGCATAAAAATACTCCATTGGCCGGTGTAAACTTCTGGGCCTGGTCTGGTGAGGGACGTCCTGAAGTGGGTGGATCATTTTGGCACACGGGACAGCCTTTTTGCGGTGATCCGCCTCACGAAAAGCAAGGATGGTACAGTATTTATTCCAGTGATTTTTCCACTCATCAGATTATCAGTGACTTTGCCGAACGACTTCGTACATTGCGGAGATAGTGATCTGCATCGCCAATCTCATAGTGATCAAAGAGGAGTGCCCCTGTGAATAGGAAGCTGTAATTTCTTTTCCTGAAGTATCCAATTATATCTTCTGGAAAAGAAATTACTTTTAGGTGCTATCTCCCGATCGCCTGGCACCATTGAATCTAACCGTTATGGTGCGGCTAACTGGCCAGCAGCATTGCGAGGTAATTTTGAACTTAGAAATGAAACTAGGAAATAGATAACCTAGGTGTCCCAACCCAGTATCATTATTAGGGGGTGCTATCTCCCGATCGCCTGGTATCATTGAATCTAACGGTTATGGTACGGCTA
>JABDLW010000577.1 GCA_013001805.1 Saprospiraceae bacterium
CATACAGATGTCAGTGCATTACTCGAACGGGCACTAAAGCGTGATTTTTTATCTGCAGAAGAAGGTGTTCTTTTATTCGAAAATGCTGCTACGGCGGACCTTATGTACGTGGGTAACCGGCTTAGAAAATTTCATGTACCGGGAAATACAGTCACCTGGATCATAGACCGTAATTCAAACACGACGAATGTGTGCATTGCCAATTGCAAATTTTGTAATTTTTATCGTCGACCGGGCCATACTGAAGCCTATATCACTACAATTGAGGAATACAAGAAAAAAATTGAAGAAACTTTTGAATTTGGGGGAGAGCAATTGTTACTTCAGGGAGGACACCATCCCGAACTGGGTCTCTCTTACTACTGCGATCTGTTTCGTGAGTTAAAATCTTTGTACCCCCGACTTAAATTGCACGCTTTAGGACCTCCTGAGATAGCACACATAACCAAGTTGGAACATTCTACACACTATGATGTATTAGTTGCTCTAAAAGCTGCTGGACTGGATAGTTTGCCTGGTGCCGGAGCGGAAATATTGAGTGACCGGGTCCGGAGACTGATATCAAAAGGAAAATGTGGCAGTGCTGAATGGCTAGAAATTATGCGAGTGGCACATCAACTGGACCTCACCACATCCGCAACCATGATGTTTGGACATATAGAAAGCAACCTGGAAAGAATGCAACATTTTGTTGATTTAAGATCGGTCCAGGCACAAAAGCCTGCCGGCGCCAAAGGTTTTCTGGCATTTATTCCCTGGCCTTTTCAAGATGAGGACACGATTCTTCGAAGGCTGAAACGAGCCCGAAATTCATGCACTGGCGATGAATATATTCGCATGATTGCCATGAGTCGTATCATGCTTCCAAATGTGGTTAACGTTCAGGCTTCCTGGCTTACCGTGGGCAAGGATGTGGCACAAATTTGTTTACACGCCGGTGCCAATGATTTTGGCAGTATTATGATTGAAGAAAATGTTGTCTCAGCGGCAGGTGCGGCTTTTCGCTTTACGGCTGATGGTATTCAAAAGGCCATTACCGAAGCTGGTTACATTCCACAACTTAGAAATCAACAGTACGAGTACAGGGAATTGCCCAAAGATACGCGGCAGCAGAAGCTGGATCACAGTACAATGATTGTAGATTAGTGAGTCCACTCCAAATAGGAGATACATGATCGAACTTGAGGCGAATGCATTTAGTGCTGCTGTATGACATAATTTGATTCTCGTATTGGGGTAAGGTGTTTGAGTAAACTGATGGAAGCAATGTCATATGCAGGTTCCCGGTGCAATAGGCAGAATATGTTCCGTTGGCCAGAGGTCCGATTTGTTCGTCCCAAATCCTGACGTCATCGAAGTCAAAATCACTCTTATTCAGGACTCGAATGTATGCCGGACCACTCCTGTTATTGTGTGCAGACAGTGAAGAGAAAAATTTTCCTATACCTGTGAGACCAAAAAAAACCAGGAACTTACTTTCACCAGGTGACTCTCAAAAGATGGCCAAAAAAGACTTGTTTTTAATGCCTAAGATATCCGTGAGACGGTATATTGGTTCAGTTGAGTCAAACTACGCAATATGATTTCATGTCTCGGATCTTAAATATTATCAAATATCCCCAATTGAGTCACTACTACTTAAATGTGGTTTCTATCTTTGTTGGTTTTGGATTAGTATGCTTTCACAGATCTTAAGTCATCTTGATAATCGATGAAAAATGATGTCATTAAAGTAATTGGCGCCCGTGAGCACAATTTGAAGAACATTTCGGTCACTATTCCGAAGAATCAACTTGTTGTAATCACCGGCATAAGTGGCAGCGGGAAATCTAGTCTTGCTTTTGACACCATTTATGCGGAAGGTCAACGTCGTTATATGGAGACATTTGGGGCCTATGCCAGGCAATTCATCGGGAAAATGGACCGACCTGATGTAGAAGAAATCACTGGGTTAAGTCCGGTGATTAGTATCGAGCAAAAGACCACGGGATGGAATCCAAGGTCTACCGTTGGGACCATCACAGAAATTTATGATTTTCTTCGATTGCTTTACGCCAGAGTTGGCGAAGCCTATTCCTATGTGACGGGCAAAAAAATGCACAAATTTTCTGAGGAGGAGATCATAAAGCACATCCTGTCTCATTTTGGAGGACGCAGAATCGTGATTTTAGCTCCGGTAGTAAGGGCTCGCAAAGGTCATTATCGCGAGCTTTTTGAACAGGTGCGGAAACAAGGCTATGCGAAGGTGAGAGTTGATGGGACTATGATTGATTTGGTGCAAGGATTGCAGGTAGAAAGATTCAAGACTCATGACATTGAGATTGTAGTAGACCGGCTTCGTGTGAATGCCGAGAGGAGAGATCGCCTGGCGACTTCGTTGTATGCAGCGCTAAAGTTGGCAGACGGGTTTATTATGATCCTTGATCATGACTCAGGGGAGATCAGGCCCTATAGTAAGCTACTCATGGATCCAGATTCTGGAATATCTTATGAAGAGCCTTCTCCCAATGCCTTTTCCTTTAATTCTCCTTATGGAGCCTGTCCGGTTTGCACCGGTCTGGGTGTTCTAAACAAAGTTGATGCAGTGAAAGTCATTCCGGATGCAAAAAGGAGTATCAATCAGGGGGGTATATTACCATTTGGTGAGGTACGCGATAACTTCACCTTTAAACAGCTGAGGGAGATCGCCAAGCGTTATGATTTTTCTTTCGTGACACCAATTGAAGACATTCCGAAAGAGGCTCTGGAAACAATCTTGCAGGGAGGTGATGACAGTTTTGAAATCAGGCTTCCTTATTCAAAACATGATTTCACTTTTAATCTGCCTCAGGAAGGACTTTATAAAATGCTGGAACGATGGTACAATGATACATCTTCTGACCGGATCAGACATTGGGCTGAGGAATTCATGACCATTACAACTTGCGATGGTTGTCAGGGCCAGAGACTGCGAAAGGAATCATTGCATTTCCGAATTGGTGAAAAAAACATTGCAGAACTCGCTGCAATGGATCTGCAACAACTTGCTGACTATTTTGATACCGTAGACACTAAGCTCTCGAAAAAGCAGAAGTTAATCGGCAGAGACATTTTGAAGGAAATCAAGCTTCGATTAAAATTTTTACTGCATGTGGGATTGGACTATCTCAGTCTTGACCGGCCGGCAAAAAGTCTCTCTGGTGGTGAATCACAGCGTACGAGATTGGCAAATCAGATTGGATCACAGCTCACGGGAATAACCTATATACTGGACGAACCCAGTATTGGATTGCATCAGCGTGATAATCACCGTTTAATAGAATCTTTAAAGGAGCTCACCCAAATAGGCAATACGGTCTTAGTCGTTGAGCACGATAAAGAAATTATGCTGGCATCGGATTACTTAATCGATCTGGGACCCGGTGCCGGAGAACAGGGTGGTGAATTAGTCGCGCAAGGCATACCTTCAAGTTTCTTGGCTTCTCACACCCTGACCTCGGACTACCTTAGCAACCGAAACATGATTGCTCTTCCCAAAACGAGGAGAAAGGGTACCGGTAAGAAAATTGTCCTAAAAGGAGCTTCCGGACATAATCTGAAAAGTGTTGATCTCACCATACCCCTTGGCACATTTACTTGTGTCACTGGTGTGTCAGGCAGTGGAAAATCATCACTGATAAATGAAACATTGTATCCAATACTGCGGCAGCATTTTTATAATAGTCGCAAGAGTCCGTTAGATTATCGCAGTATACAAGGACTCGATCACGTAGACAAAGTAATTGAAATAGATCAGTCACCTATTGGCCGAACCCCCAGATCAAATCCGGCTACCTATACCAATGTTTTTACCGATATCCGAAAATTGTTCACGGATATTCCAGAGGCGAAGATCAGAGGTTACAAGGCAGGTCGATTTTCCTTTAACGTAAAAGGAGGCCGTTGTGAAACCTGTCAGGGAGCCGGCATGAAAGTGGTCGAGATGAATTTCTTACCAAACGTACTTGTGGATTGTGAGACTTGCATGGGACAACGTTATAATCGCGAGACATTAGAGATTTTATACAAGGGCAAATCAATCAGTCAGGTGCTTGACATGAGTGTGAAAGAAGCGACTGAATTCTTTAAGAATATTCCCAAGATTCATCGTAAACTAAAGACCATATATGAGGTGGGTCTGGGTTATATCACACTAGGACAGCAAGCTACCACCTTGTCTGGTGGAGAAGCTCAGCGCGTAAAGCTGGCAGAGGAACTCGCAAAGAAAGACACTGGCTCATCATTTTATATTCTTGACGAACCGACGACCGGATTGCACTTTGATGATATCCGACAACTACTATCAGTGCTTAATAAGCTGGTGAACAAGGGCAATACAATCGTAGTAATCGAACATAATATGGATGTAATCAAGGTCGCGGATCATATAGTGGATATCGGTCCTGAAGGTGGTCGCCGGGGAGGAGAAATCGTAGCTACCGGTACGCCAGAGCAAGTTGCCAGGAATCGAAAAAGCCTCACCGGTAAATATCTTAAAACTGAGCTGGCATTGCATAAGCAGAAGAATATGGCCAAGAAAAATGGGCAGGCAAGTAATTCCAAGACCAGAAGTCAATGAGTCCATTTGCCCAACCGATCCTTAGAGGCTTCGTCCTTTGCATGGTCGTGGGAATTTTCGCTTATCTAGTAATTTTAGATCTGATCACGGATGGTTTGAATCAAGTGGATGCCACGGTGGGGGTTCTGTCTGTACAGACGGTAGCAATACTGCCATTAATTTGGTTGTTGTGGAAACACCTGAACAATAAATTGCCCTTAAAATATTTCTTTCGTCAAAGTATTAAACCCTTTTCAAAGGTAAATTTGTGCATGATCTGGCTGACGCTGATGATATTGTCTTTAGGAATCGAGGGTCTTACTAATCTTTTCTTATCCTCAGTGGTGCCGGCATACATTGAAGATGCTCTCTCTGAGCAAATAATTGATCCTGCATCTCCACTAATGTCAAATATTCTAACGCTGATTTTGGCAGTGATCATTGGCCCGGTGATGGAGGAGTTTGTATTTAGGGGATTATTGATGCAAAGGCTGTCAGTAAAATTCAACCCTAATCTGGGTATACTTTTATCATCTTTTCTATTTGGAATTCTTCATTTTGAATCCTGGTTAAGCGCGACAATTTTTGGAATCGTAATGTGCCTGATCTTCATAAAGTCAAAAAATTTATGGTTGCCCATTGTCATGCACATAATAAATAACAGTGCAGTTGTCGTGATGGATTTATTGGAGTACAGGGATCAAAAGCTGGAGAGGATAACTGAACTACAAGATTTCTTCTGGTATTATTTCCTTGCACTTATTGTCGCGCCAATATTATTTTTAATGGCAAGGCAGTTGTGGCCTGATAAAATGCAGGAAATACCTTATGACAATAATTTGAAACTTGCCTCATGATTTTTTTTTATCTTTTGATCTCAGCGATTATAGCTGAATGCTGATATGAGAAGCTTTGTTAATAGTACATTGAGATTGTACCTTAAAACAAGGTATAAGAAGATTGAGCACAGTATCAATCATGCGCACATCTCCCAATCAGATGTCCTGGAAAACTTATTGTTTTCTGCAGCTGACACCGAAGTGGGAAAGAAAGCTCATTTTGATGAGATCCGTAAGTATGAGGAGTTCAAGACACGGATGCCCCTGTGTGATTATGAAGATATAAAAGATGATATCCATCGGATGATGCTGGGTGAAGCTGACGTATTGTGGCCAGGAAAAGTTAGTTGGTTTGCGAAGTCATCAGGTACAACAAATGACAAAAGTAAATTCATCCCGGTAAGCCGGCAAAATCTCAAGCACTGCCATGTCAAGGGATTTTGGGATTCATTGGCCATATTATATAACAATTATCCTGAAGCTAAAATTTTTGAGTATAACAACCTGGTACTTGGAGGCACACTTTCGAATTTTGAGAAAAACACCGCTACCCGGTTCGGAGATATCTCAGCCATACTAATTCACGAAATGCCACTGGTGGGAAGGCCATTTTACTCTCCCGACTTTGAAACAGCATTTATGAAAAAGTGGGACGAAAAGATTGAGCGGGCCGCTCAGTTGGCAAGCCGCGATCGTGACATCGGATCTATTGGAGGAGTCCCGACCTGGAATATCGTTTTATTCAAAAGAATTCTCGAAATCACGGGAAAAGATCATTTGCTTGAAGTTTGGCCTAATTTGCAGGTTTATCTGCATGGTGGCGTAAATTTCGCTCCCTATCGCAGTCAATTTGAAGCATTGATTCCAAGACCGGATTTTATCTATCAGGAGACATACAATGCTTCAGAAGGTTATTTTGCCTGTCAAAACGACTACAGTACTGACGATTTATTGCTTTTCCCTGATTGCAATATCTTTTATGAGTTTATTCCTGTAGATAAACTTGGTGTGGACAACTCCGCAGCAGTTTCACTGGAAGGGGTGAAGAAAAATGTCAACTACGTATTAATCATTTCAACCAATGCTGGTTTATGGCGCTATATGCCGGGAGATACAGTGATGTTTACATCGATTGATCCTTACAAGATTAAGATTACTGGCCGTACCAAGCATTTTATCAATGCCTTTGGTGAAGAAGTGATGATATCAAATACAGATGAAGCTATCAGCCGGGCATGTGATGATTGCGGAGTTAAAATAAGAGAATATATGGTCGCTCCTGTTTATCTCGATGCCGCAAAAAAAGGTCGTCATCAATGGTTGATTGAATTCGAAGGGCCAATACCGAATATTGCTGAATTCGCGCATCGGCTGGACCAGCATCTGCAAAGTATAAATTCAGATTACGAAGCAAAAAGATTTGAAGATATGGCCATAGAGTGTCTTAGCATCCACGCGGTACCGCCCAACACTTTCGAACGATGGTTGCGTAGGAAAGGAAAGATAGGTGCTCAGGTGAAAGTGCCTCGCTTATCAAACGATCGAGCCAACGTAGAAGATGTTTTAGCGATGCTTAAAACAGAGGTTCTGCAATGAGTGATCTAGATCAGTTAGTCAATGATTTCCTTCAGTTGCGCACTTCAAATAGCCTGGCCTCCGCCAATGAAAGTGAGCAGGAACTAATTGGTGCCCTGGCCAGGAGAATAACAGAACTAATGGCAGGTGATTTTGAATCATTAATGAGTATGATGTATCGCCTGGATATTGAGGAAAATAAAATTAAGCATGCCCTCAGCCCAGGAAATTTAGAAGATCCGGCGTTCAGCCTGGCGAGAATTATTGTTGAGCGACAAAAGCAGAGAATGTATACAAAGTCGAGATATAAGCAAAAACCAATGTCAGACTTCATCGATTTCGATTAGATGCTGGTTAAAGTAAATGGTCTGATAATTCGATCCGTAAAATATGGGGAGACAAGCCTAATATTTGACATGTATACAGAGCAATATGGGCTGGCCAGTTTTATCGTAAATGGAGCACGAAAAGCACGCAGTAAATTGCCAGCATCTTTATTTCAGCTGACTAATTGGCTACAAATTATTGCATATATCAAGAACCCCCGATCGCTTAGCCGGGTGAAAGAAGCGGAATTAATTCTCCCCTACCACGATATTCCATTTAATCTGTATAAAAGTAGCGTTGCACTTTTTATCACCGAGGTTACACAAAAGACTATAAGAGAAAATGAAGCCAACCCTAACCTATATCATTTTATTTTTGAAACCTATCGCCAGTTGGATCAGACCCACGGTTCGATCAAAGACATGCATCTGATTTTCTTGTTGAGACTATCCCACCATCTTGGATTTATTCCCCACAACAATTGCTCACCGGCAAGGCCTTATTTTCATTTGGTTAGCGGTAATTTTGTCTCCTATGACCATCCAATACATACCTTAGACAGGGACCTCAG
>JABDLW010000579.1 GCA_013001805.1 Saprospiraceae bacterium
GTGAGGTCCAAAATGAATCTGATCGCAGCTCCCAGGCCAACTACCCCGGCAATATTTGGTGTCCCTGCTTCAAAACGGTGTGGTGCCGGCTTAAAGGTGCTGACTTTTTCCTTTACTTCCAGGATCATTTCACCACCATACCGGTAGGGAATCATCTCATGTAATAACGCCTTTTTACCATATAAGACTCCGACACCTGTGGGACCATAAAGCTTGTGGCCGGAAAAGGCAAAAAAGTCACAATCCAGACCTTGCATACTCAATGGCATATGTGCGATGCTCTGAGCTCCATCAACTAATACATGGGCACCCACTTCATGAGCCAGGTCGACAATCTGGCGAACCGGATTTACTACCCCGGTGACATTGGAAACATGTGTCACGGCAACAAAGCGAGTCTTCCTGGTGAGGTATTTTTTATAAACGCCTAAATCAAATTGGCCATTTTCACTAACGGGCACGATACGCAGGGTAGCATTTTTTTCCTTTACTAATTGCTGCCAGGGAACAAAATTAGCATGATGCTCCATTATGCTAATGATCACTTCATCCCCAGCTCGTAGTAAGGGTCTGAGATAAGAATGCGCCACCAGATTAATGCTTTCGGTTGCTCCTGAAGTGTAGATGATTTCGGACGAGCTGCGGGCATCGATAAATTGAGCAATCAAATTCCGGGTATTTTCAAAATCCCTCGTGGCACTAGATGATAGATCATACAGGCCTCTATGCACGGTCCCATATTTTGAGCTGTAAAATTTGGCTATGGCATCGATGACTTCCTGAGGTTTTTGGGTAGTGGCCGCAGAATCTAAATACACTACCTGATTTTTTGAGAAGATCGGGAAATGCCCTCTAAAGTATTCCAAACTTTCTATCAATTATTGCTTCGATCAAATATCTTAAAAAGAATCCAGTAAATTCGTCGATGTATAGAGTTGTGATCTAATGCAGCAATGTATGAAAAGACAAGTTGATGGTCAGCATGTTTCGAAATGACGCACTTACAAGCCCTGGTCTATGCGGTTACGTATTCAATTTGTATCATAGACATAAAATCGCCATTATTCGTGACTTCGTAGAAATGAGTCAAGACATTTTGTAAACATCAACAGAAATCTCACTTTCAAAACAGAAAATCTCATATGATGCGATGTCTGGTTGGTACAACCAAAGGGCTTTGTGTTTTTCGCAATGTTGCCGGAAAACTGGCCCTGGAGCAGATACACTTCAAAGGTCTTCCCATTTCTATGATTCATTTTGACCGGAACTCCGGAACTTGTTGGGTTGGACTTTCCATGAAACACTGGGGGGCGAAGATATTTAGATCAAAAAAAGACCTAAATGAGTGGCAGGAATTAACGACGCCTATTTATCCTGCCCAGTGTAATGTCAAGCCAGGAGTACCTGCTTCTTTACGTTTGATCTGGAGTGCTTATTTTGATGCCCATTCAGGCAAGCTCTGGCTGGGCACGGAGCCGGGTGGACTCTTTGAATCTATGCCGGATGGCCAATTTGAGTTAAATCAAGCCTTATGGAACAACCCCGACCGTGTCGAGCACTGGTTTGGTGGAGGTAGGGATCAAGCCGGTATTCACACCATTTTAGGACATCCGCAGGATCGCCAGTTCTTGCTGCTCGGTGTAAGTTGTGGGGGAGTTTACGTATCACGGGATGGTGGCACTTCCTGGCAAATGAAAAATAAAGGATTGCGGGCAGATTACCTGCCGGAACCTTTGGGACCCTATGGCCATGATCCACACGCTCTGGAAATATGTGCGACCCAACCTGATACAATCTGGCAGCAGAATCACTGTGGCGTCTTTGTTACTCATGATGGAGCGGAGACCTGGAAGGATGTCACTCCCGCAGATGATTATGGTAGATATGGCTTTCCTATTGTAATCGACCATCAAGATCCGCTCAGGGCGTGGATTATACCCGCTGAAAGCGATGATCAACGAGTAGCAAAAGACCTGCGTCTGGTGATATGTCATACGAATGATGGTGGTCAAACCTGGATTAAGCAAACTCGTGGGCTTCCCCAAGAGAATTGCTTTGATCTCGTCTTTCGGCATGCTTTTGACCGTCGGGAGGAGCTAATGTGTTTTGGGACTACGACGGGGAATTTATTTGTGTCCAATGATGATGGTGAAAGTTGGTCGCATCAGCAAAGCTTCTTACCTCCAATCCATTCGTTATTGATTATCTAAGTTATAGTTCTTAAGGATCGCATTGGGGGTGATCTCAGGCATCTTGTATTTCGTGATTATGCTCTGGCTTTTCTCACGTAACCATGTTTAGCAGGTAAGGAGATATTCAGCAATCTACCCGGATGAGATCTTCATGCCGCTAAAATGGGAATAAATTGAGGTATTGTCATTAACCGTTTTAACCGTTTTAACCGTTAGAACCGTTCAAACGGCTAATTATAAATCATTCATTAACAATTAGATAGACCCCAAAAAAGTCGCTTGAAATCATTCAGTTTGTGATAACAGTCAGGCCTTTGAAGACTAAGAAATCACATTCAAACTCAATATTCAAATCGTTGCTTGGTGGGATTTATCGCTTTGGTATATTTGGTGCTCATTTAATAGTTAATATGAAAATTGCTGCCCTGGTCCTTGCTGCTGGTCT
>JABDLW010000592.1 GCA_013001805.1 Saprospiraceae bacterium
AACCTCAAAGGGCCTGCGTAATCCCCGTAGATGGAGTCGCTAAAGGGCAGACCATAAAAACAATTGAAGGGTTATCAGCCGACAATAATCATCCTCTGCAAAAAGCCTGGATAGCAGAACAAGTACCCCAATGTGGTTATTGTCAATCTGGTCAGATTATGCAGGCTGCTGCATTGTTAACTAATAATCCCAATCCCAATCGTACCGAAATTGTCGAATACATGAATGGCAATTTATGTCGGTGCGGGACTTATTTTCGAATAATTAAGGCTATTCAAAGGGCTGCAGAGGAACAGGTAGCACTTTCAAATAACGATTGAAAATTATGTTCTTTTTTGGCCTATACAAAATTTTATAAAGATGAATGCGCAATACTCAAAGCCCATGAATAAAGGAAGAAGAACATTCATAAAGAGAACAGGGGGAGTGACGCTGCTGATTGGTGGTGCCGGGATCATTCCCCATTTGATTTCCTGTTCGGATAATAGGGAGACTATCTCCAACGCACCTGCAACTCAACTCACAGCCTGGGTGCGATTAGATCCATCAGGATCCTTAACAATTTATAATCCCGCGGCAGAAATGGGGCAAGGGTCCATGACATCATTACCACTTATATTTACAGAAGAGATGGATGCTGACTGGAATAAGGTCAATGTCGAGTTTTCTCCACAAGAATCTGCAATATATGGTTCAGATGGTTGGTCTTCGGACCGCAAAGTTATGTTATCAGCCGGCAGCCGAATAACCAAGGGCTATTTTCAAATTATGCGTAAAGCTGGCGCCCAGGCAAGGCATATAATGCTGTATTCTGCTTCAGAATTGTGGGATATGCCAATAGAATCTTTAACGACAGAAAATGGATTGGTCATAGATGAAAAGGGCGATAAAAAAATAAGTTATGGAGAACTAGTCGAACATCTTCAACTTCCGGATCCTCTTCCCGAGATAGATGAGATCCAATTAAAGGACCCTAAATACTTTCGATTAATTGGTAAGGATATTCCGAGGATAGATATCCCTCAAAAAGTAAATGGTACGGCCCAATTTGCGATAGATATCAAGTTACCTGAAATGCTTTATGGTGTAATAGAAAGAGGACGTGTCCATGGTGCGCATCCTACATTATTAAATGAAGAAGCGATCAAGGCCCTTCCCGGTATACAAAAGATTGTACTGCTTGATTATGGAGTCGGTATCGTCGCTCAGACGTTAGAGGAAGCACTAGGTGCAAAACAAGAATTGCGAATTCAATGGAGTGAAGCTTTGGCTAGTGGATTTAATTCACAGAAAGTATTTGAGACATATGCTGCAAAAGCGGATAATGAAGAGGAGCATGATATTATTACCAACCAGGGGAATACAAATGAAGTTTTTCGTAAAGCAGTCAAGAGGTATCAAGTCGATTTTAAAAATGATTATGTCTACCATGCCCAAATGGAGCCACTTAACGCCATCGTTAGGGTTTCTGAGGATGGTCAGCGTGCAGAAGCGTGGGTAGGTAGCCAGCAAGGATTTGATTCAAAATTGGGACTGCCGGGAGCTCTTGACCTGGAGCCGGACAATATCGATATCCATCTCCAATATCTTGGAGGAGGGTTAGGGAGACGTTCAATGACCGATTTTGTCGTCGAATGTGGGTTGTTGGCAAAGGAGGTTCCCGGATATCCGGTGAAATTGCTCTGGACTCGTGAAGATGATTTGACATATGGTGCTTATCGCCCATTATCGCTTCAGCGATTGAAAGTTGGAATAGACAAGGAAGGAGATATCAGTTCGTTTGCTCATATCGTAGTGGGTGATGGTAATCGATTATTAGCCAGTGGTATAAAAAATGCCTTTTATAATATACCCAATCAATATGCCGCTCTTAATATTATTCCTGCGGGTGTTCGCCTGAAGCATTGGCGGGCAGTGGGTCATGGCCCAAATAAATATGCCATAGAGTCCATGTTGGATATTATTGCCCGAGATCAGGGTATCGATCCGGTTGAAATTCGCAGGAAATTGATGCATAATTCTCCGAAGGCCTTGGCCACTTTAAATAAGGCAGCCGAAATGGCAGACTGGAATGAAGAATCTACAGTAGGGAGAGCGAAAGGCGTGGCGTTTTTAGAGCGTAGCGGGACGTTAAGCACTGGTATTTGTGAAATTTCGGTGGATAGAGCAACTGGTAAAATTAGGGTTCATCGATTTTGGAGTGCCCATGATGCTGGTATTGTTATTCAACCGGATAATGTACGAGCACAAATTGAAGGCGGCATTATCATGGGGGTCAGCAGTGTGTTAAAAGAACAACTGACAATAGTTGATGGACGTGTGGTGCAATCCAATTTCCATGACTATCATTTATTGCGGATGGGGGATACGCCTGAGTTGATTGAGACGGCTATTATTCCATCAGCTCAACCACCTGAAGGGGTAGGAGAGTCCGGGACGCCATTGGTAGCAGGAGCCATCGCCAATGCTTTTTTAGCCTTGACCGGAAAACATTTGGACCATTTACCATTTACACCGGAGCGTGTTCTTCGAGCGTTGAATGGTTGATTATTTTTTAAAGAAAGTTGGGAGTTGATCCAGCCGCTCAATACCTAATTGAACCATATTATTTTTGAGATCGAGTTTTAGTAATTCTGTTGTGTGATCACCGCCATAGTCTCCTAAAGCTGCAACACCATAAATGAATGCCCGTCCGAGCAGGACAAATTCAGCACCTAGACTAAGTGCCCTCAGTATATCGAGCCCTGATCGGATACCACTATCGAGTATAATGGCAGTTCTTCCTTTTACCAACCTAACAATATCCGGAAGGGCTTCGATAGAAGTGGGG
>JABDLW010000886.1 GCA_013001805.1 Saprospiraceae bacterium
AATGTGACCAGCTTAGATTGGTCTTCCGGAATTATAATAGCGGCGAAAAAGTAAAATCTCTCGATTTCTTTTCAAACGAAATACAATCTCATTACAAAATTCTGTCTAATTCTCAACTTATGACGGATGCACCATCACCCCCCTTCACCATATAACTTTCGAGATCTATCCCAAACTTCTGGCGGTAGGCAAAATCGGCTTTCTCTAGAAAGTCTGGTATGCGGGCCTCTTCAATCAAATTGATGGTGCAACCGCCAAAACCACCTCCCATCATTCTCGATCCCAAAACATGATCCTCACTCTGAGTGAGTTCAACCAGAAAGTCCAGCTCCGGGCAGCTCACCTCATAATTGCCCGATAGATCCGAATGCGAACCATACATTAGCTGGCCTAACTCTGGTAAATTCCCCTTCTGTAATGCCTGGGCAGCTTGTAGCACCCGGTCAATCTCATGTACAACATGTAAACAGCGGCGATAGGTGGTAGGATCCATATTTGACCTGCAAGACCGCAATTGACCTAAATCGACATCACGCCAACTCTTAATACTCGAATAATGCTTCTTTAGTTCCACCAGACCTGCTTCACATGATTGACGCCGTAAATTGTATTGGGAAGATGCCAATGAGTGGCTCACCCCGGTATTACAAAGGAGAAAAGCATATTTACCCAGGTTACAGGCAATATATTGATGCGCTACCGATTGGCAATCGAGCAAAATCGCCTGTCCCAAAGATCCAAAAATACTGGCATATTGATCCATGATTCCACATTGTACTCCGGCATACTGATGCTCGACTTGTTGACAATGCAATGCCAATTCTTTTTGGTGCACATCCAGCGACCAAAGACGGGAAATAGCCAGCGCTGTACTTGCCTCCAAAGCAGCCGAAGACGACAGACCGGCACCCAGTGGAATATCTCCGCAAAATGCAAGATCGATTCCACCGGCAGCAAGCTTTTGATTATACCATTGATCAATGGACCCATATATATAATGCAACCATGTAGGTCGATCAGGCAGTAGGGAATCAAAAGACCACTCTACGGATTCATTTAGGTCGATGGCATGCACCCTGCATCGTGCTGATGTCCCATTTAACGCAGCGGCCACAACTATGTATTTATCAATGGCCATGGGTAAAACAAAGCCGTCACTATAGTCAATGTGTTCACCAATGATATTGATGCGCCCCGGTGCCTGGGTTATGACCGGCTTACTACCAAATTGCTGCTGGAAATATTCACGTACCTTCTTTACGAGCCTGGATGCCAAATCTTTTTTTCTTAGAATTTTACACAAACCTAACTTTATGTCAACTTACGTGCAAACATGAAAGTGCTTATTTCAAAACATCATTCTAAGCATTGGTTGGATGTACCTTTTTACCTGGTGCGGCGGTATGTATACTTTTCAACTTATGACGCCAGATTTCAGTTTCGCTACTATTTATTAAGCCCATAGTGCTTTTTGAAATGCCAATTACTTACCAAAGCCTGTCAACCTCAGCGACGCAGATTAGATCACAAATTCCTAACTTTGCCTCTATGAATATTAAAATTTTAGCTTTCGGAATAGCCAAAGATATCATTGGTGCCAGGGAGATGACTCTGCAGATCGCTGAAGGGTCTGATGTTGGCGGGTTAAAAGAGCATTTGGTAAACCAGTATGCCGATTTCGGAAGGTTAAAGTCGCTGGCTCTGGCCGTCAACGAGGAATATGCTCACGACTCCTTAATGCTGACTTCTGATGATGAGGTGGTGATCATCCCTCCCGTCAGCGGAGGATAATGCTGGAAATGGAAAACATAGATATTCAAATACAGGACACTCCCCTCTCCATCAACAGTTGTTACGACTTCGTCGCAACTGATGATTGCGGAGGCATCGACCTGTTTGTCGGAACAGTGAGAAATTCGACCAGAGGTAAAGAAGTCATGTCTCTCTCCTTTGAGGCATATATTCCCATGGCTGAATCGGAGATGAACAAAATAGCCAAAGAGATAATTAAAAAATGGCAAGCCAGGAGAGTTAGTATACACCACCGGATTGGAGATTTGGGCATTGGAGAAATAGCTGTTATCATTGCCGTCTCAGCACCACACCGGGAAGCTACCTTTGCTGCCTGTAAATACGCCATCGACACCTTAAAAGAAACGGTCCCGATTTGGAAGAAGGAAATATTCCATGATGGAGAAGTATGGGTTGCCGCCCATCCCTGAGACTCCTACGCACGAAAAGTGCTGTCCCTTCCCATGTCATCAGTTTGATCAATCCCTAATGTGATCGCCATCACTGAGTCCCAGAAATCATCACATTAAATTTGTGAGTAAATATTCACTTACTCTTAAATACAACAACGATGTCAGGGAAAAATAATCTTTCAGCAGGTTTTCTCTTTATGGGCATGTTTATGGCGTATGGTTTTCTACTAATTTATTTGCGTGATTTCGCTCCCGGAAAGGAAGAATGGATTGCTCAGTATACTACAGGTAAACACTTTGAATCCAGGCTTGCCCATGTACATGGAAACCTCTTCGCTTTTCTCAATATCGTAATTGGCTATCTCCTGAACCATTTTAAGGAAAGGATCCGCAACGTGAAGTCAGTGTCCTGGCTGGCTCTTGCCGGTATGCTCATGCCCCTTGGTATACTTGCCGAAGTGTATTTTGGAGCACCTCCATTGTTTGTCCTTATCGGAGCAATAGCTATGACAACAGCGGTAATTTGGCTGGGGATTTCATTTTACAAAATGAAACCGTATATCACAATACAAAAGTAATTTTTCTAAAAAGTTAAAAAATAATATTATGCAGGTTTTGAATCCAATTGGACTTGATGTTAAGAAGTCCGAAGCACTATCAGAAAAGCTGAATCTTCTGCTAGCCAACTATTCCATTTTTTACCAGAATGCCAGGGGTTATCATTGGAACATAAAAGGCAAAATGTTTTTTGAATTACACGTTAAATTTGAAGAACTATATAATGACCTCTTGCTGAAGATTGATGAAGTTGCCGAACGCATTCTAACACTGGGACACACGCCAGATCACCGGTATTCTCACTATCATTCTCTTTCACGTATAAAGGAAAGCAATGAGATATCGGATGGTGCTAAGGCAGTGCAGGATATCCTCAAGTCCTTTAAAGAGATCATTGTCTTGCAACGGGAATTACTAACCCTATCCGATGAAGCAGAGGATGAAGGAACTAACGCCTTAATGAGCGACTACATCCGGCAACAAGAAAAACTGGTTTGGATGTATTCAGCTTTTTTGACTACTGAATAATATTGGCTAATAAACCGTGCGCTATTCAATAAGATCTAAATAATATTCGGTCTCAATGTCATGATTTCTGGAAAAAATACGTGGCGTGTTTGTGCCGTAGGAGAATATGACCATACGGGTGACTGAATTAAATATTCATGCAGATTTGAACATGAAAAACAAAGGTTTCTCTCTTTTTAAACTATTCCTTTCTTTTAAATAAAAGTAAAATGGACGCAGCACACCTTCATTTAATCCTGAACCACTTTCCTATTCTAGGCACCTTGTTTGGAATAGGACTTTTGGCACATGGTATTTTGGCGAAAAATACTTCTACCCAGAATGCCGGCTTGATGCTATTTTTGATTATCGCTTTGATTTCAATTCCTGCCTTTTTAACCGGGGAGGGTGCGGAAGAAACAGTCGAACATTTACCTGGAGTATCTGAAAATTTAATCAACATTCACGAAGAGTGGGCAGAGAAGGCAGTTTGGCTGATGGGTTTTCTGGGATTGTTATCAGCATCCAATCTGTTTTTTTTCATAAAGAAAAGACCAGTAGCTAAAGCACTCACCCTGACAACATTGGTAGTAGCACTGGTGACTTTTGGAATGATGGCTCAAGTTGGAAATCTCGGGGGACAAATCCGGCATACTGAGATCCAAAAATTTACAGATCAAACCACATTATCCGGTAAATTTGAAATGAAAAGGGAAGTTGAGCACTAGTACTTTGTCCAGTGGAAGATGCTGAATAATTCTGAGATTATTTTTGTGATAGGCAAGGCGATAGAACGTAGACA
>JABDLW010000604.1 GCA_013001805.1 Saprospiraceae bacterium
ATTTAGTGCATTCGCATCGGTGATAAATATGGCATTGGCGTGCCCGGGGGGCAGTTTACGGGTTATCTCAACTCCGTGAATCACCAGCAGATCATGAGCCTTGGCTTGTTCTTTGGCAATTTCGAAAGATCTATTGCGATCGGGGTGCGGAATGTCTTCCCCATGCGGTTGATATTCCAGATGTTCGGTGAGGGATATAGCATCAAGTCCGTCTTTAAGGGCTTCATCTACTCTGATGTTGGGCCAGACGGAACCATCGGAAAAAACGGTATGGATATGAAAGTCACATTTTAAGGTCAGGTATCCTGGAATATCGGGAAACTGAATTTTACGGTCATTGTCTTGGGAAAAGAGCACGGTGGTGAGGATGACCAGGTAGATTGACAAATAAGATTTCTTCATTGCTACAAAACTTAAGAATTCAAAAGTAGTGATTCTATTCTCCCTGGAATAAGGGAACCTCTATTTACTCCTGAATGAGGCTGAGGTTCAAACAAAGCGAAGCGAATGCACATAGCCGGAGCTACGTAATTGAGCTTCCACGATGTATGAATTTAAAAGGTCTATCCAGCCCCTCACTTTTCGGGAAAGTTCAGGCAATGAACGGGGTATTAGAGGTACCCACAATGTGTATGTGGGATGGATGGATAGCTGATTTAGCGATGATCATGTGATTCGCCATTGTTGGCCAGGATCGAGTAGGAGCTAATGCGCAACTACCTTCACACTTATATCTGCCGCATTTACATAATTAATCCCGGATGAGATTTGGGCTTCGAAGATAATGGCCTCCTTACCCATTAATTATGCCTCTTATGCGGTTTCTGCCTGTCCGGCCTGGCCAGACGGATTCGTCAGATCAGTGTTTTGTCTTCAGCTTCCCTGTCCGACTGGAGTCAACCAGGCAGGCTTCAGCCAACATCTCGCAATATTAACCTTGCCGTTCAACTAATACTTCCCCTCATCGGGCGTATAGAGGACTTTCACCTCTAAGTAGTCGCGCCCTGCCGGGCGCACCATAAAAAAAGCCCACGGACGTGGGCTTCATCTGCTGGCTTTGCGGTGAGGGCGGGATTAGCTAACGCTGATCCCAAATGGGGGGGTGTCAAAGCCAGCAGATGCCTTCTGCCAAAGATTTTTTATTGGCCATAGCCAACCCTGAGCAAGCTCAGTTCGGCAGGGCCAATAAAAAAAGCCCACGGACGTGGGCTCATCTGCTGGCTTTGCGGTGAGGGCGGGATTCGAACCCGCGGTACCCCGTTAAGAGTACGTCGGTTTAGCAAACCGGTGGTTTCAGCCACTCACCCACCTCACCTACTTTTATTTAGAAAGTAGGCAAAGATATAATTGTCCCGGCATTTACAAAAATCAAATCATCTCCGCCACCATTTTTATGAATTTCGTTTGTCTCGAACAGCCACGGTTATATTGAACGTAAGACTTATCTTCCGCTCCCAAATGAAATTGAGCAACAATTCACTGGGAATCATCTTCGCTATTGTGGGTTCTTTGCTCTTCTCTACCAAAGCTGTTTTTGTCAAGCTAGCCTATCAATATGAGGTGGATTCAATCTCACTCCTTCTGCTTCGGATGGTATTCGCTTTACCTTTTTATTTGTTTATGATCCTACAAGTGGGAAGTACGGGCTGGAATAAATGGCGGGGCATATCCACCTGGCACTGGCTAGGTTTGGTCCTAAGTGCTGTTCTGGGTTACTACCTTTCCAGTCTCCTGGATTTTATGGGGCTTAAGTATATATCGGCAAGCGTAGAACGCCTCATACTATTCATATATCCGACCTTTATTGCCATCATCAGCTTTTTTGTCTTTAAAGAAAGGATCACCCTAAAACAAGGTGCCGCACTGGCACTATCTTATCTCGGGTTGGTTTTTGTTTTTGGTCATAATCTCACTGAGTTTTCCCTGGATTCTACTTTTTGGAAAGGTGCATTTCTAATTTTGGGATGTGCCGTGACTTTTGCCATCTTTCTCGTCCTCAGCCAAGCGATGATTCCTGTCTTTGGTGCTACCTCATTCACCAGTCTTTCTATGTCCCTAGCTTGTTTTATCGTGATCGTACATTTCCTATCTGTACATCAAATCCAGGGCTTGGGCTCGCTTGACCTTCCTGTTTATCTTTACGCTCTCGCAATGGCCACACTAGCAACTGTGATTCCTTCTTATGTGGTGAACTATGCCATCCAACGAATCGGAGCCACCAAAGCTGCCATATTGGCTAGTGTGGGACCGGTTTCCACTATCGCACTGGCTTATTGGCTGCTGGATGAACGTCTCTTTCCCGGACAATTTATTGGCGCCGGTTTCATTATCGTCGGCGTGACCATCGTCAGTGTGGAAATGAGAAAAAGAAAAAAGTAATTCCCGACTCTAGAGCTCGAGTGTAGGTAAATGGTCATTTTTCTTGTAAATGAAAGAAGAGAAAATGACGGATGAGTATAATGTATTTTACTGTAGCGCCCGAACCGGGTAGTGCCTTTCTGAATTCTCTGAAAATGTGATCATGCCTTAGAGAGCTAACTTCTGAAAGAAAATCAGCTCGTGAATAAAGATAACTAAACGAGATTACAAGACAGCGTAGGATCTGCAAAGATCTATAAGATGACCTCGAACACCCGTGACAAAAAAGAAATCCCCAGATCTGTCTGAGAAAGAACGTACGCTAGGATTATATATTCGAACAGCAAATCCTTTCTCCAAAAAAAGAGTTGCATCAACCAAAAAATGGCGAAAAAGTGCCAACAAACGAAAATGCTGATTAAAGTCATTTTTTGGTCTTTTCTTTGAAACTATAGCTAATTAAAAAATAGAAATTTTGACGCAATAAAATTACAAACCATGAAAAAGGAATTTGAAGACTTTCGCAACGCGATTTGCTGGATCGCAGAACATGCCATCACTCAACTCCACCTTGAATTGCTAAAAAAAGAACTCACTTCCAATCACCAGTCGACCGGACGCTATTTTATCCATACCATCATTTTTGATTAGTCATTTTGCGAGGTAATTAGTAAGTCGTTCTCGATTTCTCCCATTTGTCTGAATCACGGATTAACTGGATTATTGGATTTCACGGATTTAAATACCGTTTCTGATTTTTTCATTGTTGTCCTCCACTTTTCTCACCCAAGTACGATCTGTGTCATCCTTTAATCGGCGTCATCTGCGATTCTGACAATTACGCGACTATGCTCTTGCGGATAGAACAAGTCTTTTGAAGGTAAGGCTTTTGCTACCAAAATTTAGGAGCAAGGCCACTTCGAGTTTATAGGCTCTTAAATAATTTAATACTTGAGCGAGGTGTACATCTTCAATGGCTTTGAGTGCTTTTAATTCCACCAACACTTTTTGTTCCACTACAAAATCAGCTCTGCGTGTGCCAATAGGTTCTTCGAGGTCTTTGTAGAATATATCCTGCTCGATTTCTCGAGCAAACTCCAAATTAAATTGATGCATTTCGTAGGCAAGGGCACGCTGATAAATGACTTCTTGAAAGCCATTGCCTAAAAATTTGTGGACTTCGAAAGCCGCCCCAATGATCCTCTCGGTTATATCCTGATATTTTAAATTACTCATGCTTCAATTGGTTTCAACTTTAAACTTTGCCAGGGATTAATTGGATTTCACGGATTAAAATACCGTTTCTGATTTTTTCATTGTTGTCCTCCACTTTTCTCACCCAAGTACGATCTGTGTCATCCTTTAATC
>JABDLW010000628.1 GCA_013001805.1 Saprospiraceae bacterium
GGGTAAGGGGGTCACTTTTGATACCGGTGGCCTTTCCATAAAGCCGTCCAACAATATGCACTACATGAAAAGTGATATGGGGGGAGCGGCAGCCGTACTATGTACCATTGCGGCGATTGCAGAATTAAAGTGGCCGGTAAACGTGGTTGCTATCACACCGGTTACCGACAATTGTGTTGATGCCGGCTCCATCAAGCCAGGCGATGTGATTGGAAGTTACAGTGGAAAGACCATTGAAATTATTGATACTGACGCAGAAGGCCGGCTAATCTTGGCGGATGCGCTAAGCTATATGGTTCGAAATTTTGAGATTGATCACCTCATTGACCTGGCAACGCTCACCGGTAGCTCGGTACGCACATTTGGCACTGCTTGTGCCGCTTTATTTTCCAATGACGACGAACTTAGTGATATGCTGATGTCAACCGGTCTGGATGTGGGAGAAAAACTATGGCCGCTCCCTATTTGGGATGAGTATGCTGAAGAGATGAAATCAGATATTGCCGATATAAAAAACCTATCTACCCGCCCCATGGCGGGAGCAATAACTGCCGCCAAATTTCTGCAGGCCTTTATACTGGAGCATCCGTCCTGGGCACATTTAGATATTGCCGGTGTAGCTTTTGGTGACACAAAATTTGGCAAGAGTAAAGCTGCAACCGGATGGGGAGTGCATTTGTTATGTCAGTTCATCAAAACGTGCGGGAAATGATCAGATAATTGAGGGCTGGACACAAAACACTCGCCTTGAACTGATTTCCAAAAGTATCTTTCAGATTAAAAATTCAATGGCGTGAGGGCACACAATGCCCATTGGGAAAAGCGCATTAGGCAAATCAAAGCTTCTCTTCGCCAATTAATCTAAGAGTCTGCAAGGGGTTTTCATGAGCTGATGACCTGCTGTACATCAGTGGGTATTCATCCATGCATCTCCCGGATTAGAATGATAGGCTTTTTTCTATCTTCACGCATCGGACGATACCGCCCAGGAATGCTAAGAATTGTTTTTGCATGTTGCTTCTTTAATGCAGGTCAAATGCTGTTTTGTCAAACTATGGATGTAAACATCTTCGACGAGCCACAGCCGAATGGAGATGTCGTAATTAAGGCCGACAACCATGAGTTTTTTCACGTATCGGTCGAACTTAAACTCGATCTAAAGGGAGTAAAAACAAGCCACAAGTCTTCTGACATCCTGGTAGTGCAGCCACGTACCGAGGGGCAAATATTGGTGACATTATCACCAATACCGGGAAAATCCTGGAGCTACCGGTCTAGTTTTAAGGCACATTTTGGAAATGTAAATCTCACTCAGTATGACTCTTCCTTTCTCTATGAACTTCCTTTTGAACCCAGGACGCAAGAAATAGTTTCACAAGGATATTTTGGTCAGTTGTCACATCAAAATGAGTATGCTATCGACTTTGATATGGATTCGGGCACAGCTGTACACGCGGCACGGGGAGGACAAGTCGTGCAGGTAGTTGACATACATAATAAATCCTGTCCTGATGCTTCCTGTACTCAATATAATAACTACGTATTAGTTGAACATGATGATGGTAGCTACGCTGATTATGCCCATTTAAGGAAAAATGGAGCGGTAGTGAATCCTGGTCAAACAATTGAGCAGGGAGAACTGATCGGATATAGTGGAAACACGGGCTGGACTACCGGTCCGCATTTGCATTTTTCGGTATTTATTCCTTCGATAAATAAAAGAAAATCTATACCTGTCTTATTTAATATTGGCAATGGTCAGGGTGCACAATTAGAAGAAGGTAAAATGTATCAACGAAACTAAAATCTGGCCGGATAAATCGACAATAATTTGTGCATCCACTTTAAAGCAATCATAGTTGAAAAAAGATTTTTTACTTAAAATTGGCCCGGGACTCATCACGGCTGCTTTAGTTTTTGGCCCTGGCAGTCTCACGGTAAATACAAAACTAGGAGCAGAATTCAGTTATACACTCCTTTGGGTAATATTGGTTTCCATTGTATTCATGGCAAGCTTTACCAGACTGTCCAGTCATATTGGTTGTGCAACGAAGAATTCGCTAATGGAAATCATTGCTCACCAGTATGGCCGCTGGATCTCTTTTCTCCTTGGCATTGGCATATTTTGCATCAGCGCTTCTTTTCAGGCAGGAAATTCGATTGGAGCGGGTATTGCTTTTTTTGAGGTGTTCGGATTTTCCAGTGGTTTCTGGATTTCGATTATTTCCGTAATGGCGATTCTTCTGGTGTATACCCGGTCATTTTACAAAGTTCTGGAAAGAGTAATGAGTGTCTTGGTACTACTTATGTTGCTGTGTTTTATCATCACCTTTATTGTAAGTAAACCGGACATTTCAGCCATTTGGTCGGGATTTACCTTTCATATTCCCTCGGGGTCCGAAATGCTTCTTGTAGCCCTGGTAGCTTCCAGTTTTTCGATCGTGGGAGCTTTTTATCAAAGTTATCTGGTGCAAGCAAAGGGATGGTCAGAAGGTGATGCTCCGGTAGCAGCCCTCGAAAGCCTTAGAGGCATCTTGATCTTAGGTTTCCTTTCTGCTATTGTGATGATGTGTGCGGCCTCGATTTTATATGAGCAACAAATAGAAGTCAGAAACGCTGCTGATCTGGGATTGGCTCTCGAGCCCCTGTTTGGTAGATCGACCACGGTACTTTTTATGATCGGATTGTTTGCCGCGTCCTTCAGCTCACTTTTAGGCAATGCTACCATTGGAGGAACCATCCTGGCCGATGCTTTTGGAATGGGCCGTGATTTACAGTCACCACGAGTAAAACTAATGGTAGTGCTGGTCATCATTTTTGGCAGTTTAATTGCCATTGTCTTCGGCCGGCTTCCACTGGAACTCATCGTATTTGCTCAGGCGATCACCATTATCATTGCCCCCGCAGCTGCATTATTTCTGATCTTATTAGCCAACAGTAAGAAGGTAATGGGCGGAAATATTTATTCATTTCAGAAAAATTTATTACCCTTTGCCGGATTTATTCTTTTGCTGGCCCTGGCAATCTTTCATCTACAAAGATTAATCATATGAATGACATTATAAATACGAGAAAACTAGATGAAATACTAACCACTCCCTCACAAGGATTACTTGATGATTTAAAGAAGATAAAAGGTGACTTCGTGGTGCTGGGAGCGGCGGGTAAAATGGGTCCCAGCCTGACAGTACTGCTCAAGAATGGACTAAGCCGTACTGGACGCACTAATAAAGTCAGTGCTGTATCTCGATTTTCTGACAGTAAGACCCAGGCGGATCTCGAAGCTGCTGGAATTGAGACTTTTGCCGGTGATCTGCTGGATCCTGCTTTTGTGACTACCTTACCTCCCGCCGAAAATGTAATTTTTATGGCAGGCCAGAAATTTGGCACTGCTGGTAATGAATCTTCCACCTGGGCAATGAATGCATACTTGCCCGGACTGGTGTGCGAAAAATACCGGACCTCCAATATTGTTGCTTTTTCCACTGGGAATGTATATCCGCTAATGCCCATTACTACGCAGGGAGCTACAGAAGAAACACGACCCGGACCGATTGGAGAATACGCTCAATCCTGTCTCGGCCGGGAGCGAATATTTGAATTTTTCTCGCAAAAGAACGGTACCCCCGTGCTGATTTACCGACTCAATTACGCTCTGGATTTACGTTATGGAGTATTAAATGACATCGCTCAGAAAATATGGAAATCTCAGCCTATCGATCTTAGCATGGGCCACGTGAATATTATTTGGCAAGGTGATGCCAATGAATTTGCAATCAGATCTCTCCTGCATTGTAAGGCACCGGCTCAGCATCTGAATATTACCGGATTGGAAGTACAGGAAGTTGAGAAGCTGGCAGGTATTATTGGCAAGCACTTAAATTTAGAACCAATTTTTATCAATAAGCCGCAACCCACCGCTCTGATCAGTGACGCCAGTAAATCTTCTAATTATTTCGGCCGACCGAGTATTAGTGTAGAAACCATGTGCCGATGGACGGCAGAATGGATCAAGAAAGGGGGTAAGCAATTAAATAAACCAACGCATTTTCAACAGCGTGACGGAAAATTTTAAAGCAAAATAAATTAATGAGTAAACTAAATCTGAAAATCAAGAAAAAGTTATTAAAAGGCACCGTCATTCCAGCCCATCCCTTGGCG
>JABDLW010000642.1 GCA_013001805.1 Saprospiraceae bacterium
CGGTTAAAGGTGACGGTAAAAAACGTGAAGTCGACTTAAGTTGGCGTGAACTTCCTGTTAACAAACGCTTAGAACATGCGCTTGTAAAAGGCGTTGTTGATTACATTGATGAAGATACCGAAGAAGCGCGTCTTGGTTTTGACAAACCGTTAGAGGTTATCGAAGGTCCTTTGATGGACGGTATGAATATCGTTGGTGACCTGTTTGGATCGGGTAAAATGTTTCTACCTCAGGTGGTGAAAAGTGCCCGGGTTATGAAAACATCGGTGGCTTATCTTACGCCTTTTATTGAGCAGGAAAAGTCTAAGGACGATGACCGTTCCAAGGGCAAGATCCTCTTGGCAACGGTAAAAGGCGATGTACATGATATTGGCAAGAATATCGTCGGCGTGGTTTTGGGGTGCAATAATTATGACATTATCGATCTGGGAGTTATGGTGCCAGCAGATAGAATCCTGGACACAGCTATCCAGGAAAAGGTCGACATTATTGGGCTAAGTGGATTGATTACACCCTCGCTCGACGAAATGGTGCATGTGGCAAGAGAAATGAAGCGGCGAAACTTCAAAATTCCTTTGCTGGTCGGCGGAGCAACGACTTCCAAAGTGCACACTGCCGTAAAAGTGGAACCACAATATCCCGGGGTCACTGTCCATGTACTGGATGCATCTCGCTGTGTAGGTGTTGTCGGAACGTTACTCTCTGATAATGAGGACCAGCGCAGCGACTACATTCTTGAAATAAAGGACCAGTATGAAAAAATGCGGAAACAGCGTGCCGGACAAATGAGTGCAAAGCAATTTTTGCCCCTGGCAGAAGCAAGAGCCAATGCTTTTAAACTCAATTTTCAAGATTATCAGCCGCCCCGGCCGAACTTTACCGGAGTAAAAACCTGGCAAACTTATGACTTGGCTCTTTTACGGGATTACATTGACTGGACTCCGTTTTTCAGCAGTTGGCAATTGGCGGGTAAGTATCCGGCTATCCTTGAAGATCAGATCGTTGGTACTGAGGCCAGACGATTATTCCTTGATGCACAGAATATGCTGGATCAAATCATTGCCGGAAATTGGATTACTGCACAAGCATCGATTGGTATTTTTCCCGCTCAAAGTGCCGGGGACGATGTAGTTATTTTTGCGGCGGAAGGGCGCGAGGAAAGGATAAAGACGTTGCATTTTTTACGGCAACAAAGACAAAAAGCACCTGGACAATTTAATTTGTCGCTGGCGGATTTCATAGCACCACTTGAATCCGTTCCCGATTATATTGGAGCATTTGCAGTTACCACCGGAATTGGTATCGAGAAGTGGGTGAAAAAATTTGAAGAAGAAAACGATGATTATAGTGCCATTATGGTTAAGGCCCTGGCCGATCGTTTGGTTGAAGCCTTTGCCGAACATATGCATGCCAGAGTCCGTAACGAGTTTTGGGGTTATGCTAATGAAAGTGCGTTAACCGCCAATGATCTCATCTCAGAGAAATATCAGGGCATAAGACCAGCTCCCGGCTATCCGGCCTGTCCCGAACACACCGAGAAAAAGTCACTCTTCGAATTGTTGGAGGTCCAAGACCACATCCAAATGGAACTGACTGAGCACTATGCTATGTATCCCGCCGCATCGGTGAGCGGCTGGTACTTTAGTCATCCGCAGAGCAAGTATTTTGGAATTGGTCAGATCAGTCGCGACCAGGTACTTGATTATGCCCGGAGAAAATCTATGAGCATCACTGAAGCCGAAAAATGGATGGCTCCATTGTTAAACTATGAACCAGAATAATGGAGCAATCGAAAATGGAAACCTACGAAGATGAAATTACTCTAAAAGAGCTCATCCTTAAGGTTCGGGAGTACTGGAAAGAGATATGGAAGCATTGGTTACTTATCGGATTAATAGCACTACCATTCGTAATATTTAAAATATATCAGGCTTACACGTCCCCGATCACCTTTCCGGCTACGTTGACATTCATGGTAGACGAAGATGAAGGCAATTCTCTGGGAGCTATGGCCGGCATTTTGGGTCAATTTGGGTTTGGTAGCACAGCCGGCGGAAAGTACAACCTTGATAAAATACTGGAAGTCTCCCGTTCGCGCCGAGTTTTGCAAATGGCGCTGTTTTCGGCATGTGATGTCGATGGTCAGCGGGACTTAATCGCCAATCATTTGATTCGACAGTTCGACCTCCATGACAAATGGAAGAAGGATACTACCGGACTAAAGAACTTTTTGTACACCAGTTCGAATCCGCAGGAATTTAATCAGACTGAAAATAAGGTACTGAAAGTTTTGCAAGGCGTTCTGAATGGTACGGAGAAGAAGGAAGGATGTTACGATACATCTTACGATGAGGATACCGGTATCATGCGATTGAAAATAGAGACGCCTTCAGAGTCATTATCAATAACGCTGGTTGATACAATTTTTACCAAGCTGACATCTTACTATGTTGGCAGTTCCATCGAAAAAGCCGGAGCAACCTATGCGGTCATGAAAAGTAAAACGGATTCTTTGGCTCGAGCCTTAGCATCAGCTGAATATCGCTTAGCTGACTACATCGACAAAAATAAGAATGTTTTCTCGGCTCGCGAAGGGGCTTTGCAACAAACTCGTCTGCAAACGGAAGTGCAGCGCTTGCAAATAATGCATGGAGAGGCCTTAAAAAACCTGGAATATGCCGACTTCACCTTACGAAATAAAACACCTTTCATTACGTTATTAGATGATCCAATTGCACCAATTAAACCGCAGGCCGAGTCGAAACTAAAGGCCCTGGTCCTTGGCCTGATTCTTGGTACTATGCTCGGTGTCACATTCATCATCGGTAGAAAAATCTACCGCGATACGATGAATTCGTAGATGACATAAAAATCCTCCCTTTTTGGCTTGGCTTTTGAAGACAAATTGAGTAATATTGCTACTCAATCTATGATCGAGACACTAATTTCATCAAAAACACGCATTAAGCTGTTGCTTAAGTTCTTCTTGAACAGCAATACTACAGCTTATCTGAGAAGTCTCGAGTCAGAGTTTGGCGAGTCAACCAATGCTATTCGGCTTGAACTAAACCGGTTGGAAAAGGCAGGCATGCTTTCGTCATTTGCAGATGGTAATAAAAAAGTTTTTAAAGCAAATACGAATCATCCTCTCTTTGGAGAAATTCACAACATCATCTTAAAGCATATAGGTCTTGATAAAGTAATTATTAATGTCATTGAGCGTCTCGGAGATGTAAAGGAAGTCTATCTAGCCGGTAGTTTTAGTCGTGGACTGGATAGTCAAATAATCGATTTGATTATCATTGGGAACATCGATATTAATTATCTGGTCGCGTTGATTGGGAAAGTGGAAAAAATCATTCAACGTAAAATCAGATATTTGATCTATAGCCCAACCGAACGTGATTCAATAGACTGGTCTACTTTTAGTCCAAAGCCGTTGATGTTGTGGGACGATGAGAGGAACAAATTGGAGAAACATGAGCATGTACAGTAGACTGGTTTCAAAAGAAGCTAACATAGCCGTAGTAGGTCTAGGGTATGTGGGGTTGCCACTAGCATTAGCGTTCGCCCGCAAGTATAAGGTGATAGGATTTGACATAAGTGAACCCCGGGTTGACTTGATGCGGGCAGGTATTGACCCATCTGACGAATTGGAAGCCGAAGCATTTCTCGATACTGACATTATCTTTACTGCGGATCCTTCTGAACTCAGAAAAGCACATTTTTTTGTTGTAGCCGTTCCCACCCCGGTAGACGATCACCGGATCCCTAATTTAAATCCGGTTTTATCGGCTTCTCAAACCGTGGGAAAGGCATTAAAAAAGGGCGATTATGTAATTTTCGAAAGTACGGTCTATCCCGGTTGTACCGAGGAAGACTGCCTACCGATTTTGGAAGAACAATCGGCTTTAAAAATCGGGGAGGATTTTAAATTGGGCTATTCTCCCGAGCGAATTAATCCCGGAGATAAGGAACGAACCGTCACCAAAATTCTAAAAATTGTTTCCGGTAGTGACCCGGAAGCACTGGAAGAAATTTCCAAAATTTACGAATCCATAATCGAGCCCGGCACTTATAAGGCAGAAAGCATTAAGGTGGCGGAAGCTGCCAAAGTGATTGAAAATACACAACGCGATCTTAATATATCGTTCGTTAATGAACTGGCCATTATTTTTGATCGCATGGGCATAAATACGCGTCAGGTTCTTGCCGCTGCCGGTACAAAATGGAATTTCCTCAAATATCAACCCGGTCTGGTGGGTGGGCACTGCATTGGTGTAGACCCTTACTACCTGGTCCATAAGGCCAAAGAGCTGGGATATGACCCTCAGGTGATATTAAGTGGACGCCGCGTAAATGATGGCATACCGGAATTTATTGCGAAGAAGTTGGTGCAACTTTTACTGAAGCACAATAAAAATCCCCAGACGTGCAAAGTTGCCGTACTCGGGGTCACCTTTAAGGAGAATGTCGCTGATATTCGTAATTCTAAAGTCGCCGAATTGATCAAAGAATTGATGGGTTACGCCATCCATGTGCACATTCATGATCCGCATGCTTCGCCCAATGAGGTTAGCAAAGAGTACAAGTTTTCACTCACAGCCAAGTTGGACGACGATTACGATGCGGTTGTGGTGGCCGTAAACCACGTGGCTTATAAAGATTTTGACGCAGCATATTTTAAGTCAATTATGAAAGCGCATCCGATATTATTTGATATAAAATCAATGTACCATTTTGATGATCCTGAGATCACCTATTGGAGCTTATAAAATATGTTGATGACCGCCAAAGCATTTCAGCCCGAAAATCATCTCAGTGATACTGACTCACGGTGGTTTGCCGTGTACACCAAATTCAGGTCTGAAAAGGATGTGGTTAAACGCCTGGCTCGCAAAGGTATTGAAGCCTATACTCCGATCAACCAGGTTGTGCGGCAATATAAACGAAAACGAAAGGTCGTGGATCTGCCACTAATAAATTCGTACGTTTTTGTAAAAATTACCAAAGACCAATACATCAAAGTCTTAGAGACGGAATATGTACACAAATTTATTTCTTTTTCGAAAAATTTGATTTCGATACCCGAAGAAGAAATTACTCTACTAAAGAGAATATGCCAGGAGATATCAGAAATTGAAACTGAAAATGTTCCTTACCAGGATGGCAAACCGGTGGAAATCATTTCAGGAAATCTCACCGGTATTCAGGGCAAATTAATTGCAGATCTGGGAAAGAACTTTTTAGTTGAGCTAGAATATATTGGGATAGGTCTGCGATTAGAGGTCTATCCCAAATATTTAAAACCTTTGCCGGGAGTGGAGGTAAGAGAAACCAGAAAGCAAGCGCCGGCATTGCGTAAAAAGTATTGGGGGTGATTCGATAGAAGTTTACCTTTCGAATGATCCCCATTATACATGATGAAAACCAAAGTTACCATAGTTCCCGCGACTCATGGAAGGCGAAGCCGTCCCATGATCAGACGGAAAAAATTTTACTAATTAACAAGGAAGACGTTAGATGAATATCTCAGTAATTGGAACCGGATATGTTGGCCTGGTGTCAGGAACCTGCTTTGCCGAAACGGGCAATAAGGTGACCTGTGTCGATATTGATTCCGGGAAAGTAGATCGAATGCGACAGGGATATGTCCCTATTTATGAGCCGGGCCTGGAGGTGTTATTTGAAAGAAATAGTCGCCAGGGTCGTTTACATTTCACAACTGATCTTGTGTCTGCTGTAAAAAGTGCAGAGATCGTTTTCCTCGCACTCCCTACACCACCGGGGGCGGATGGTTCGGCAGATCTTTCTTTTGTCATGAAGGTAGCTGAAGATCTAAGCCACATCATTGACAAGTATACTGTGGTCGTTGATAAAAGTACGGTGCCGGTAGGTACCGCTGAGAAAGTGGAAAGTATTTTATCCAAAAATTTAGCACCGGAGCTGTTTGATGTGGTAGCCAATCCTGAGTTTCTCCGCGAAGGTGCTGCGATTGACGATTTTTTAAAGCCGGACCGCGTGGTGGTAGGAACCACATCGCCACGAGCACGGGATAAAATGCAGACTTTATATAATCCGTTTGTACGCCAGGGCAACCCGATTATTTTCATGGATCAACGCTCAGCTGAGATGACGAAGTACGCCGCGAATTCGTACCTGGCTGCCCGCATTAGTTTTATGAATGAAATAGCCAATCTCTGTGAAATGGTTGGTGCCAATGTCGACCAGGTAAGAAAAGGTATGGGAAGCGACAATAGAATTGGCAAGAGATTTTTGTTCCCCGGCATTGGTTACGGAGGCAGCTGTTTCCCTAAGGATGTAAAAGCGCTGTCAAAAACAGCGCATCAGGCGTCTTACGATTTCAAAATTTTGGATGCCGTCATGGCGGTTAATGAGTTGCAAAAACAACGCCTGGTAAGAAAAATGGAAAATTATTTTACGTCGGGCCTGTTAGGTAAAAAGATAGCGATTTGGGGTATTGCATTCAAACCAAATACGGATGATATCCGCGAGGCACCAGCATTGACTATTATGCAGCAGCTCTTGGAAAAGGGAGCCCAAATTTGCGCCTTTGATCCGGAGGCCCTGGAAAACGCAAAGGCAGAATTTGACGGAACAGTTTCTTTTGGGGAAGATCAGTATGAAGTCCTCGAAAACGCCGATGCCCTATGTATCCTTACGGAGTGGAGCGTTTTTCGCACACCTGATTTTGATCAGATGAAGGGACTAATGAAAAATCCGGTTATTTTTGACGGCCGTAATCTCTACGAAACCAAACCCATGCAGGAAATGGGATTCTATTACAACAGCATCGGCAGAGAAATTATTGATCTATAACTTCTGATGTCTCACTAGCCAACTTTCTAATGACAGAGAAATCCGAACTAAGAGAATCCCATTTAAGAAGTGTTCTTAAAGGCGTCACCTGGCGGATCATTGCTACCAGTACAACCGTGGCGATTGCTTACTTCATCACCGGGGAAATCGGCGATGCCCTGAAAATCGGAGCCATTGAATTTGTCGGAAAAGTATTTATTTACTATCTGCACGAGCGCTTATGGCAAATGGTGCCCCGGGGCAGAATTAGAAGCATCGTCAAGAAAGTGTGATCGCTGGCAAAAAGTAGATTAGAGCTAATGGATCATATTCATCCCATCCATGAAAAAATGCTTAGCCGGTCGGACCGGGAAAAAGCCTTGCATCAGAAAAGCATGGTACTATGGTTTACCGGTCTTTCCGGATCCGGCAAAAGTACCATCGCCGTAGCCCTCGAAAGAGAATTATTTTCCCGAGGACTTATAGCCCAGGTGCTAGATGGAGACAACATCCGCAACGGAATTAATAAAAATCTTGGCTTTTCCCTCGAAGACCGGCGAGAAAATATCCGTCGCATTGCCGAGGTGGCAAAACTCTATGTGCAGAGCGGCCTGATCACCATCTGTTCTTTTATTTCTCCTACCAAAGAAATACGCGCGATGGCCCGGGAGATTATTGGTCCGGAGGATTTTAATGAAGTATTCATCGATACCCCACTGGAGATCTGCGAGCAAAGAGATGTCAAAGGACTTTATAAAAAAGCCCGGGCAGGAGAGATTAAAGGCTTTACCGGAATCGACAGTCCTTTTGAAAGACCGGAAGAACCACAACTCACTATTCTTACCGAGAACCAGATGCTGGAAGATTCCGTACAGCGTGTATTAGAATTTACCTTAGAAAAGGTCCGAAATTTTCACAATTGAAAACAGTTAAACAATTGCTAAATGAATTATCATATAAATCACCTTAAAGAACTGGAGTCAGAATCGATTTTTGTCATGCGGGAAGTGGCGTCCCAATTTCAAAATCCGGTGATCCTCTTTTCCGGAGGGAAGGACTCGATATTGATGACTTATTTGGCGGTCAAAGCATTTTATCCTGCCAAAGTACCTTTCACCCTATTACACGTTGACACCGGGCATAATTTCCCCGAGACATTAACCTTTAGGGACAAATTGGTAGAAAAGTATGGACTCAACCTGACTGTCGGATATGTGCAGGATGCGATAGACAAGGGATTGGTCACAGAAGAAAAGGGAACCAATGCCAGTAGAAATGGCCTCCAGATATTTACTTTGCTCGATGAGATTGAAAAAGGCAAGTTTGATGCAGCACTGGGTGGAGGAAGACGTGATGAAGAAAAAGCCCGGGCAAAAGAACGTTTTTTCTCACACCGGGATGAATTTGGACAATGGGATCCCAAAAATCAACGTCCCGAGTTGTGGAACTTATTTAATGGCAGAAAAAATCTGGGCGAACACTTCCGGGTTTTTCCGATTTCCAATTGGACTGAACTCGATGTATGGCAGTATTTAGCCCAGGAGCAGGTGCCTCTTCCCAGCCTTTATTTCTCACATCGCAGAAAAGTCATCGAACGCGATGGTGTCCTGCTGGCGGATAATGAACATATCCTGAAGAAGCCCGGTGAAGACGTGTTTGAAGAAGTGGTCAGATGCCGCACCATTGGCGATATGACCTGCACCGGCGTATGGCGTTCGTCGGCGGCCTCGGTCCAAGAAATCATCGCTGAAGTAGCCACCACTCGACTTACAGAACGCGGCGGTCGTGCCGACGATAAACGCAGTGAGACCGCAATGGAAGATCGTAAAAAGGAAGGCTATTTCTAGTAAGTGTTAGTTTGGTTAAGTGTTAGCTTGGTTTCCGCCTACTCAAGCGCAAAAAATAAATTATAAAAAAAGAGACAGAATGACAACCAGTGAATCTTTAACAACTGAATTGCTCAGATTTACCACCGCAGGCTCGGTAGACGACGGAAAATCTACCCTGATTGGGAGGCTATTATATGATAGTAAGAGTATTTTCCAGGATCAATATGAAGACATCGAGCGCATCAGCGTGCGCAGAGGTGAAGAGGGCGTGAATCTCGCACTCCTGACAGATGGACTAAAAGCAGAGCGGGAGCAAGGCATTACTATTGATGTAGCTTATCGATATTTTTCCACACCTAAGCGCAAATTCATTATTGCCGACACACCGGGACATATTCAATACACGCGGAATATGGTGACCGGGGCTTCCACGGCCAATGTAGCCTTGTTACTTATTGACGCCCGGCTTGGGGTAGTAGAACAAACGCGAAGGCACGCCATCATTGCCTCCTTACTACAAATTCCTCACGTGGTTGTTTGTATCAATAAGATGGACCTGGTTGACTTTAGCGAAGATGTATTTAATGAAATTCACGAGCAATTTGAAGCCTTCGCAGCTAAGTTGGATATAAAAGACTTTCACTTTATTCCCATATCCGCACTAAAGGGTGATAACGTAGTAACACGAAGTAAGGAAACGCCGTGGTACGAAGGCCCCACATTGATTTACTATCTCGAAAACGTGCACATCGCCAGTGACCACAATTTTATCGATTGCCGATTTCCGGTACAACATGTGATCAGACCCTATAATGATGATTTTCACGATTACCGCGGCTATGCCGGAAGAGTAGCAGGGGGTATTCTGAAGGTGGGAGATGATGTGATGGTACTGCCGTCGGGCTTTACGTCAAAGATTGCAGCCATCGACACTTTCGAAGGCAAGTTGGTAGAGGCTTTTCCACCGATGTCGGTTACGATACTGCTCGAAGATGATATCGATGTGAGCCGGGGAGATATGATTGTCCGGGTGAATAATCAACCGGACGTGACTCAGGATCTGGATGTGATGCTTTGTTGGTTTGACAATTTTAAACCGCTCATGCCACAGGGTAAGTATGCTATCAGACACACCACCCAGGAAGCAAGATGTATTGTGAAGGAAGTGAGATATAAATTGGATATCAATTCATTACATCGTCAGCTGGAAGATACCACACTTCAGATGAACGACATGGGGAGGGTTCTCCTACGTACCACGAAACCCATGTTCACGGATTCCTACAAACAAAATCGCATCACTGGCAGCATTATTTTGATCGACGAAGGAACCAATCGCACGGTAGCTGCCGGAATGATCATATAATGCATTGTACATTGGACGACCTTCTCTTTTGTAAAACAAATAAGGATAAATTTGCCGCCCAAATAAACGGGTAGCCAGATCTTCTAGCCAATAAACTAACTCGTATCAAACAGTTCTCTAAAATATTGATTACCGGCACTGCCGGCTTTATTGGTTTTCACACGGCCAATAAATTCCTGTCGGAAGGTCATGAGGTCATTGGAATCGATTCGATCAACGATTATTATAATCCACAGCTGAAGCTGGACCGGTTGACAGAAGCGGGTATTTCCACCACATTTAGTGAATGGAGAACCATGATCTCCAGCACAAAATTTCCCCGTTACCGGTTTATTCGGGCAAAATTGGAAGATAAAAAGGAAGTGCAGGAACTTTTTGCCAAAGAGCAATTTGACCAGGTGATTCATTTGGCGGCACAACCCGGGGTACGCTACAGTCTGAAAAATCCGGATGCTTATATTGAAAGTAATATTGTTGCCTTTATGAATATTCTCGAGGCATGCCGGTACAACGGGGTAAAGCACCTCGTTTTTGCCAGTAGTTCGAGTGTTTATGGTCTCAATCAAAAGATGCCTTTAGCTACCCAACAAAATGTAGATCATCCGGTAAGTTTATATGCCGCCACAAAAAAGAGCAATGAATTAATGGCACATACTTATAGCCATTTGTTCGGGCTACCCACTACCGGCTTACGATTTTTTACCGTCTATGGTCCCTGGGGCCGACCCGACATGGCAACGCAATTATTTGCCAACGCCATCGAAAAGAATAAACCCATCAAAATATTTAATCAAGGAAAATTGAGTCGTGATTTTACCTACGTAGACGATATTGTCGAAGGTGTTTTCCTGGTTAGTGCTCATCCCCCGGTATCTACCTCACATTGGGATGCCGATGATCCGGATCCGGCATCTTCTCCGGCACCTTACAAAATATATAATATAGGAAATAGTGCACCGGTGCAACTTATGGACTTTATCAATGCCATGGAAGAGGCGATGGGTAAGGAGGCAGAAAAGCAATATTTACCGATGCAACCGGGAGATGTGGTTGATACCTATGCCGATGTGTCGGCTTTACAAAAGGATTTTGGCTACCAGCCAAACACGGGCATCAGGGAGGGTCTAAAAAAATTCGTTGCCTGGCATAAAAATTATCACCGGTCTGACCGGACATTTTAGTTACCTACAAATATGCAGAAAAAATTTGCTCTGATTGGTGCAGCCGGATACATTGCGCCGCGACATATGGAAGCAATCAAAGCAACGGGACATCATTTGGTCGCTGCCTACGATAAAAATGATTCGGTAGGAATAATAGATAGTTTTTTCCCCGATGCTGATTTCTTTACGGAATTCGAACGCTTCGACCGGCATTTGGAAAAAATAAAGAGAAAAGGACAGCAGGTAGATTATATCGCTATTTGTTCACCCAATTATTTACATGATGCCCATATACGCTTCGGCTTGCGTTATGGTGCTCATATCATTTGCGAAAAGCCCATCGTTCTCAATCCCTGGAATATCGACGGACTTATAGAAATTGAGCAGGAAACCGGATTTAATGTCAATAGTATTTTGCAATTACGGTTGCATGAGAGTGTGATTGCACTGAAGGAAAAAGTAGATGCATCACCCTCCGGTCAGGTGTTCGATGTGGATCTTACCTATCTTACTTCGCGGGGAAAATGGTATTATACCAGCTGGAAGGGTGACTTAAGCAAATCCGGTGGCATCGCTACTAATATTGGAGTGCATTTTTACGATATGCTGACCTGGGTATTTGGAGAGGTGGAAGAAAACTTAGTACACGTACATACCCACGACCGGGCGGCCGGTTACCTAAAACTTAAAAAGGCCAGAGTTCGCTGGTTTCTCAGTATAAACTATGACTGTCTGCCTGACGAAGTCAAAGCCCGGGGATTGCGTACTTATCGATCCATTAAAATTGAAGGTGAAGAATTTGAGTTTAGTGGGGGATTTACTGAGTTGCATACGAAAAGTTATGAGTCCATTTTAGCCGGTCATGGATTTGGGCTGGAGGAAAATCGAACCGCAATCCAGATTGTGCACGACATCAGGAAAAGTAATCCGGTGGGCCTGGTGGGCAGTTATCACCCGTTGGCCGAATTACCGCTGGTCAAGCATCCCTTTGCATGACGAATTCAAGATGCGAACTGAAGCGTAGTCAATATCAGTTTAATGCATGACGCCATTGACTAAAAGCAAAAAGGCCTCAATAGAAGGAGTCATTACCGATTGCCTGATGCGTCGGGACGACGTGGTTTTTGCTTATATTTTTGGCTCTTTTTTGACCGATTATTTTCGCGAGGGAAAAAGTGATATAGATTTAGGAATTTATTTTCAGAAGGATATAGATTTTTTTCAAATTTCTGACCTTGCCTATGAAATCCAAAAAATCCTTCCCGGTAATCCCGAAATCGATATCGTCCAGATGCAACAAAGAAGGTTGATTGTCAATCACGAAATTTTTAAAAATGGAAAATTGCTGATAAATCGGGATCCTAATTTGCACGAACGATTTCTCTTAACCCAATGGAGTCAATATATTGACTTTAAAATCAGCCGGCGTAAATTGGAGGCCGACATGAAAAACCCAATTATAAAAGAAAATAGAATCAAGGGTGGCAAGTGACATCGTTTTAGAAAAGATTAACACGATCAGAAGATGTCTTGCCCGAATTACTGAAGTCACACGAAATGATCCGTCGACATTGCGGGATATCAATATTCAGGATATATATATATTTTGAATTTGCAAAGAGCGGTGCAAGCTTGTATTGATTTGGCGCAGACGGTAATAAAAGAAAAGCAATGGCCTCTTCCCGACACCTATCGGGAGTGCTTCGTTATACTGGAAGAAAAAAGCGTTTTATCAGCGCGAATATCCGGACAAATGCAGAAAATGTGTGGTTTTCGCAATATTGCCGTCCATGAATATCAAGCCTTGAATATTGATATTTTAAAATCAATATTGAAAAGCGACTTATCAGATCTGGAGAAATATCATTTAGAAATATTGGATTTTTTGAATTAGAGAAGCTAACAAATGCCGATATGAAATTTTCCATTCTAAACCAGATGGAGAGATACCTAATATTTTCTGAAGCATTTTGACTGCATTTAGACACAATCGGATAAAACATTGTCAACGCGGTCACTAACCTATCAACACATTTACGATGAGGAAGACTACGACTCACCCCGGTTGATGGTGCCTTTGATCTTGAAGAAATTATCAGTGGAAAGTGTAGTTGATGTAGGTTGTGGATTGGGCACCTGGCTCAAGGTTTTTGCTGAGCATGGATGTACTAAAC
>JABDLW010000661.1 GCA_013001805.1 Saprospiraceae bacterium
ATATTACCCGAGCATGTGTTTCAGGTACCCGCTTATAATGACATTTCAGTTGCCGCCCGGGTCATGCGCAAGCAGAAAATTCATCACCTCGTTGTCACCCACGAGGGTGAAATTGTGGGCATCATCAGTTCTTTTGATTTGCTGCAGTTGATTGATGAACATCGATTCAGAATGGTGAACCCACCGGCAAGTAAACCACGGTCAAAGTAGCCATGGTGTTGGGCTGTTGAAAGAGATTCAAGGGAAAGTTTCCTCTCAAAGTTTTCCAGGAATCACATGGCGATACTAATGATTCACCTGCCCATCTACCCAATGCTTGAAATCTGATGACCTTTCCCGCGCCACCACCAGCGGTATGTCTGTGGGGGTGGTGCAGCGGATTTTCAGCCGGCTATTCAGATGAGGATGTACTGTCTCAATCGCCTGAATATGCACAATGGCTTTGCGATTTATTCTAAAAAACATCGCAGGATCTAAACCCAACTGCAATTGTTCTAAAGTGCCGTCCATCATATGTCTCTTGCCATCCCGGGACCAGGCAAATAATACTCCGCTTTCGCTATAGAAAAAACAAATGGCATCCTGAGTCAAAAATTGAAGCGCCTTACCTGATTTCACCAAAAATCTCGACTTATATTTTGGGCCGGAAACGGCCTCGATTAATTGTTTGAGTAACTCTGGTGAATATTGATAAGCACCATCGGTCCAGGATTCATACTTAACTATCGCTTCATTAAGTTGATCGGGATCAATGGGCTTCAGCAGATAGTCAATACTGTTCACCTTGAAAGCATTCAGTGCATACTGATCGTAAGCAGTCGTAAAAATAATCGGGCTACGTAAATCGACTTCCTTGAAAATTGAAAAACTTAAACCATCAGCAAGCTGAATGTCCATAAAAACCAGGTCAGGTTGCTCATTGTTCAGGAACCATTCAATTGACTCGGCAACTGATTGCAAGGTGCTAACAATTTCAAATCCGGGACGAATCGACCCGACCAACGATATCAACCTCCCGGAGGCGATAATCTCATCTTCGATTATGACGATTCTTTTCACGATGCGGTTATGCCACGATTAGAAATCAAAGGAATAGACACAATAAAAGAATCCAGGCTCTTAATAATATCAATGTTTTCTTCGACAAAGAAAGCATACCTTCTCTGAATGTTTTTCAATCCGATTTGCGTATGAGTTCCTTGCTGTGGCTTGGGCTGCAGATTATTTTCTACCGTGAGCTTCCCCTTTTCATTTATATAAATCTTTATTCTTAGAGGCTGTGTCCTGGTCAGCACATTATGCTTTATTGCATTTTCAAATAAAAGTTGAAGAGATAGCGGTACGATCATTTGGTCGTGGTGACTTTCGTCAATATCCAAATCAATTATAATATTCTCCCCAAAACGCTCCTTGATCAGGTGAATATATGATTGCAAAAAATGTAATTCCTTTTCCAGACTAATCAGGGGTTCATCGTTAATTTCCAAAACGTATCTGAATACCTGTGATAGTTTCTGCACATACTTAATAGCGCGTGCCTGATTCATAGGAATGAGACCTGCCAAAGTATTTAAACTATTAAAAAGAAAATGAGGTTGAATCTGACTTTTTAGGCCTTCCAACTGATTCTCAAGCTGAGCCCTGCCCAATTGTTCCTTTTCCAGGTTTGATTTTTCCAGTTGCCGGTATACGTAAACGATTTCGTATATGGCCATGATAAAGAAACTAAATAATAGTGAGCTAAATATTTCAATGATTTCATTAGGATGGTACATTTCCTGGTCAATGGGACTAATGAAATTAACCAACCTGAAAAAAAGTGGTTTAAGTAGAAAAAAAGCCAGCACTACCAGGATCACCTCAGCCAATATACGTCCCGGAATACTTCGTGCTATAAATTGCTGCCTGCGGACCAGTAAAATGATCGCACGAAATATCAGCCAGAAACCCGTCGTATATAATAGACTATGTGGGTAGCACTTCCTGATAAAGTACGGGCTATTGTTTTCCAGTGCATCAGCATACAGGACACTGGAAATAATCAGAGACACAAATGGTATTCCGATAATAATCAACCATTTGTCATCAAAGCCCAATAATTCTCTGGTACTTTTCATTATTTATGGCAACCCAATTTTATTCTGACTGGAGTTTTCAAAACTGTAACCGATAAAGTATATCCGGGAAAAACCCGATTTGATAGATTGTATTTATTTTACGCGTTGACGTATTGAAACGTTGAATAAAAACATTCTGATGATTGGTGATGTTCTGAAAATCCAAATAAAATTGTTGTGATAGTTTCTTCTTGGTATTATTCACCCTATATCCAATCTTAAAATCCAGCCTGAAGTAAGGATCATACCGATCGGTATAGGCAAGTTCATCGACCCTGACCTCGCGATTTTGTTGAATGGACAATGCCACATCAATCGGAGTGTAATATCGACCACCGGCTACAGTCCACTTCAGATCCAATGTGATGGCATTTCTCTTGTTTTTGCCGAATAATAATTCTTTACCCGCCAGTACATTAGCGACGTAGTTATTATTAAAGGCAGAATTTCTTTCTATTTGGTCGCTGCCTTTATACTTTGATTGAAATAACGACCCGGTAACAAGCGTATAATATCCCTGAGAAAAGAATTTTTCCACGGTCATTTCTAATCCATAATTTCGACCACTCCCGGCATTGACCAGAAATCCAATGGTTGGAAATCCGAAATCTTCGCCCACATTTAATATAGAAAAACTGCTGGGATCAGATTGTACAGCCACCCCGGTCAGGTTTTGATAATAAATCTCGGATTTTAACCGCCAATCGGTTCCCAGTTTGCGGTCAATGCCCAGGACATAATGATAACTTTTGGTAAACTCTACCTCTTTGTTGGAAAGCACATAGGATCCGTCGACATTTAGCGATTCAAAAAGATAAACCGGAAGCGGCAGCATTTGATGATGCAGGCCGAAGCCCAGATTCAGGGTAGTTCGTGGATTCAGATGAAAATTTACCGCTGCCCTTGGCTCAACCACCAAATTCTTATTGAAATCCAGAAACTGACTGTGCAGGCCACCATTGATAGTAAATCGCTCCGAGGGCTTCCACTGCATTTGTCCGTACAATTGATAGAGACCGAGTTGATCGTCAAAGCTACGGCGACTGATCCAGCGACCATCTTCTTTTTCCCGTGAATTGGCATCTAAAAGATACATCTCTGCGAGAATACCTGCTCGCAGGGACCAATTCGCATTAAATTTCCGGTTGATATAACTCGAAAGACTGATCCGGTTATTTTGATCATCAATCTTGAAGATCGACTCAGGGTCCCGGTCGCGGAACACATCTTCGACATCAAATGTGTTTTGTGCCGTCGAATAAGCCAGCACTGTTTTGATGTAAGTTTTGTCATTAAGTAGATAGCGGTGGCTCACTCCTCCTATCGCCAGCGTGCTGGTGGCAAAGCTGTTTTCATCTTGATTAGCAAAAAAGTCGTCATCCTGCACTTCTTCGGCCAGAAAATCTATGTCACTCAAGCCGCCGATGCCAAATATGGTCCAGCTCCCGCTTTTAGTGCGACCTAAATCGATTTTAAAACTTAAATCTTTATAATTTGGTGTTGCTGCCGTTCCAATACGCAGGCCGGCAGTGTGCGCAAGCTCGACAAATGAATGCCGGTAGCTCACCAGGAAAGAACCTTTATTCTTTTTATTGAGCGGTCCTTCTGCCATAAATTCCAAACCGCTAAATGCGGCAAGCTGAGCCGTGAACTCAAACTTGTCGCGGTTGCCACTTCTAAATTGTATATCAAATACTCCGGCATTTGCATTGCCATATTCTGCGGGAAAAGCCCCAGTGAGAAAATCTGAGTTTTTCAAAAGATTGGTATTGAGTGCCGAGACCGGTCCTCCGGTCGTACCCAAGGTCGCGAAATGATTGGGATTGGGAATGGGTATTCCTTCCAATCTCCAGAGGACACCGGTAGGTGAATTTCCCCGGATCACAATATCATTTCTGGAATCGTTGGCAATATTGACCCCCGCAAAATTGGCGGCCATCCGCGAAGCATCATTGCGCCCTCCCGAATATCTTGTCACCTCTTCCAGAGTAAACATCCGGGCACTGACGGTAGCGAGCTCATTATTCGATTTGTCTTTATCCACTTCACCTTTCACGACTACTTCCGTCATGTCTACGGTTGATTCTTCCAACCCAATTTCGAGGAAAACTTCCTTACCAGCAGTCACCAGGATATTTGGCAACGTAGTCGAATTAAAACCGAGATAACTTATCTGCAGGATATGCCGGCCCGGCTGTACGCCAGTGATGGTAAAATTTCCATCCAAATCACTGACGGTCCCTTTTTCCTTTTTTGCTGAAACCAGAACGATATTGGCACCGATCAATGGCTGTTCGCTCTGTTTATCAAAGATGGTCCCTTTGATTGTCTGAGATGACATTGACTGCCAAGTTGAAGCAAGAAAAATTAAAGCTAGTATCGTCTGGCGCATACCGGAGTATTTTCCCTAAAGTTGCGGGGAATACTTAGAACGGGCAACTATTTCCTTGTCAACTGTCAAAAAGTCTCAGTGAAATGTAACCCGGAGGTTGATTTTAGCTCAATCCACCACTCTTATGACTGGGTCGATATATTTTCAATACCAGATTTCAACCTAGATAAATACTTGCTTTTCAGATAATAGTCAAGCAAACTGACCCACTCCAGTTCATTAAAATCCTCTGCAAAATTCTTTTGCATTAAAGTCGCAATGCTGGCTCTGGTGTCTTTCTCAGCTATTTCGAGCGCACCAAGTAGCTTTTGCCTTTGGCTGGGATCAGGATTCATTTCCAGCTCCATAAGGCCTTCATTGAGTTCCATCATTTCCATCAGAAAATCCTGAGGCACCTTATTTTCTCCTTCCTCTTTCAATTTATTGAAGAGCACCAAGACATGCTTTACACGCGAATTAAAGTTGGATAATACCTGATACGCATCATTGTTGATAGCCGATTGCTTCAACATTTCTTCCTGCTGTTGTTCACCTGCCAGTGTGTGAAAATCCGGATGAAAGGACCGGCTTAGTTCATAAAACTTCTTCTTCAGCAAGGATGGATCCAGACCCAATGTGACCGGCAATCCATAAAATTCGAAGTAATTAATCATATTTCCCTAACGGCCATTCAACCAACGTAATACATCTAGTCCATTGGCAAACAAGACCAAGCCAATGACGATGGCAAATCCAACCATGGTTGCATATTCCATAAACTTGTCACTAACCTTACGCCCGGTCACCACCTCATACATCAGAAACATGACGTGACCTCCATCGAGCGCGGGTATAGGCAGGAGATTCATAAAACCCAAAATCAGAGACAACACAGCGGTCACATGCCAAAACACTTCCCAACTCCATACTTTAGGAAACAGATTACTAATGGTCCCAAATCCTCCCAGGCTTTCTGTGGCTTTGATCTTACCCCGGAACATTTTGCCAAAGGCCTTAATTTGTGAAGAAAGGAAATCGTAGCCTTTGACAAAACCAGCCGGTATTGCTTGCAATGCCGTATACTCCTGACGTTCGGTTTCAAACAGATCCAGGTAGTTTTTTGCTTCAAAGCCAATGCGACCTTGTTCGGTAGATGTCAGTCTGACTTCCTCCTCACGTCCGTCCCGGATCAACCGGATACTTAGTGGCCTTCCTTTGTTTTCTAAAGCAATTTTTGAAAATTGGTCGTAGAATGGAGTGGGTTGATCATTGAGGGCAATCAATCGGTCACCGACCTGCAGGTCAGATGCCTCTGCCGGTGTATTTTTTGCGATAGCCTTGATTATGGTGGGTGTGCGAGGCATAAAGAGCATGGCATCTTTATACTCATAGCTAGACAGCTTTCCCACGAATTTTTCATCTATAGGCAGTACGACGCGCTGGCCGTCACGCTCAACGGTCATTTCCTGAGCATCATTGATCACAATTTCCTTCCTAAAGGTTCCCAGTTCGTAGCGATCGAAAGGAGCATCTCCGACTTTTAAGATCTTATCGCCATTTTGCAGACCCATCTCCATCCCCAGCGAATCCACGTGGTAGCCATATTCGATATTTTTGGTAGGCAGGTATTCGGAACCCCATACAAAGAGTACGAGGCCAAAAAGTAAGAACCCGAGAATAAAATTTACCGTAACCCCTCCCAGCATAATGACCAGTCTCTGCCAGGCCGGTTTGGAGCGGAATTCCCACGGTTGCGGAGGACCGGCCATTTGCTCACGATCCATACTTTCATCGATCATACCAGAGATTTTGCCGTAGCCACCCAACGGGAGCCAACCAATGCCATATTCTGTTTCACCGACCTTCTTCTTGATTAATGAAAACCACGGATCGAAGAAAAGGTAAAACTTCTCTACCCGGGTTTTAAACCATTTAGCCGGTAAGAAATGACCCAACTCATGCAGAATAATCAGAATTGAAAGACTCAACACAAATTGAGCAATCATAATCACATAACCCATAACCGCTTATATTAAACATTTCAATGAACGTACGCCCATCCCGGAAAGTTTTGCATAATCGGGTGCAAATGTACATTTAATAGCTCAAATGCCTCTGTATCACGATGATTGCCCGGTTGGGCACGATTAGCCCATGCTGAATTCGCATATTTTGAGTTGTTTATGAGTCTCTACTTCACCAGATCTACTTAATTTTCAGTTTCTTAGAGCGTCTTATAGCAGACACAAGCTGTAAAAAACGCAATTTAAGATGAGCGGATTTGCGTTGATCGCGTTTTACTAAATATATGAAACTGCTGACATTCTGGTTATTTGCCTTTCAGGCTTTCTTTTTCCATGTTTCGCTTATGAGTCAGACATGTTGTTCTGGCGGTGTGCCTGTCAGCAACAGTCTGGGTTTTAGCGTTGAGGAGAAAGGCATTCTGCAGATAAGTTTAAGCGCAGACCTGAATATTCTCAGCAGTCTGTACACCGGCACACAACTATTAGACGATCGTCAACGCCAACGAACAACCCAGTCTTTTAATTTTCGCGCTTCGTATACCATCGATCGCAAATTGGCTATCGAGACGTTTATACCCATTATCCATCAAACCAGAAAGATCACCTCAGTGTTAGGAAATGTCGACTTGGAATCTTCCTTTGGGGTAGGTGATCCAGTGGTGCTTATGATTTACGATGTATCCCAGTCCGCACTAAGCTGGAGGGTTGGCTTCGGTCCGCAAATACCATTGGGGCGTACAAACATTAAAAATGATCGTGGCCTCCTTTTGGTGGAAGATCTCCAACCGGGAAGTGGAGCCTGGGATGCGATATTCTTCTCCTCGGTGGTATTCACACCATACCGGAGGCCTTCACGAAATGCATTTCTTAACATAATTTATAGCCTCACCGGAAGGAATCCGGATTCACGGGAAGGGGCCCAAACCTATCAATTTGGCAATGATTTGCAATTTATTGCCGGTGTCGGAGATCAATTTGCGCTGTCAAATCAAATATTTCAAGCCGGTGTGGGAGCAAGATACCGATCGGCCGCCAGGGACGAGATCGATGGTTTTGAGAACAGCGGGACCGGCGGCCAATTTCTGTTTGCCCGATTAAACATGGGGTGGATTTTACCCAAACTCAAAATTCATATGACGGCTGAGATCCCGGTCTTTACCCAGGTTAATGAAACACAACTGGCTTCAAGTTTCTTACTAAATCTGGCCCTGCATAAGCGAATCAGCTGGTCAACCAACAGCTCAGAACCCATTGAAGAGCCATTTAAAATTTAAGCATTATGAAGAAATCTGTCTTTATCCTCTTGATTATTCCGTTTGTGGTGATTGCCCAATCGTGTAGCGACAACACAGCTGACCAGCCTTCTCCGGCAAATCCCCAAAATCCAACGACAATTGATAACACCTGGCTGGTGCCAGTCAGCGAAGTGCTTGATGGGGGACCCGGAAAAGATGGCATCCCTTCCGTTGATGAGCCGGAATTTACCGTTGCCCAAGACGTTGATTTCCTTAATGCTCAAGACTTGGTCTTAATGGTTAAGGTGGGGGATGTGGTCAAAGCATACCCACATCCGATACTGGACTGGCATGAGATTGTCAATGATGAGATTGGAGGAAAAAAAATGGCGATCACCTATTGTCCGCTCACAGGCACCGGAATCGCCTGGAACCGGGTGCTAAATGGTTCAGAAACCACTTTTGGAGTTTCCGGACTTCTCTATAACACCAACTTAATGCCTTACGACCGGCTCACCAACAGCACCTGGTCACAGCAACGTCTCGATTGCGTCAATGGGCAGTTTCGCGGGCAATTTGCCGAGACCTACAGCCTGGTCGAAACTACGTTTGAGACTATGAAAAAAGCCTACCCCCAGGGTTTGGTGCTCAATACCAACACAGGTTTTAACCGCTCCTATGGTCGCTATCCTTATGGCGACTACCGCACTAATGACGAGCGATTGGTATTTCCCATTTCGAAAGAAGACCGGCGCCTGGACTTAAAAGAACGTACCCTAGGTGTTCTTTTACCCGGTGGAGAAAAAAAGGTCTATGGCTTTACCGGGCATAGCGCAGATCCCTTTATCATTGAAGACCAACTCGGTGACACCAAATTGGTGGTCGTGGGTAGCAAATCAGCCAACTATCTGATAGCCTATGAGACCGGAGACAGGCAACTGTCGCTCCTGCCAGATGCGTATCCGGCCATCTTGCAGGACCAATCCGGAATTAAGTATGATTTGCTGGGACATCCGGTGGATAATGCGATGCAGCCTCTGTTGTCCTTGCCCCGGCAATTTATTGGGTATTGGTTTTCCTGGGGTGCATTCTATCCCGATATTCCATTGTACAGCAATTAAAAATCCCGCAAGAAACATCTAATGCATCAGGAAAATTTGTGCTAAAAATAAAGGTTGAATCATACCTTTGGGCGTGCATTATTTCTATTCCGAAAAAATTTGCGGGGATAATATTGATTTCTCTCCGGAAGAAGCAAGACACCTAAATAAAAGTCTGCGTGTCCGGGATGGAGACCTCATCCATGTACTTGACGGTCAGGGAGGAAGATATCGGGCGAAAGTGATGATCCGGGGAAGAGAGATAGCAGCCAGGATAATCGAATCTCAAGTTCAGCTCAAATCACCACAC
>JABDLW010000680.1 GCA_013001805.1 Saprospiraceae bacterium
ATCCTATTCTTTGCAGATAGCCACCTGGGATTTGATTTTCCCGTCCGGCCAAGAAGTAAGACAAAGCGAAGGGGAGGTGATTTTTTCACCAATTTTGAGTACATACTTCAGACTGCCTTAGAACAACAAGTTGACCTAGTCATACACGGAGGAGATTTGTTTGACCGCTCAAAGGTACATCCATCGATAGTAAACAAGGCCTACGACCGTCTATTTGATTTTGTTGATTCAGGAATTCCGCTGGCTCTGATTCCTGGTAATCATGACCGTTCTACTTTGCCTACATCTCTTTTCTTGCAGCACCCTAACCTATATATTTTTTATGAACCTAGGGTATACAATCTCAACCTGAAGAATCAGTTTTTCCAAATCGCAGGATTCCCGTTCATCAGGAATATCGGCCAGGAAATCATATCTGTGGTTGACGACCTGGAAAAACGATTGTCAAAAGGCAGCACATCACTTCTCTGCATGCATCAAGCGATTCAGGGGGCAACTGTCGGACCCGCCAATTATACATTTCATCCGGGACCTCAAGTCATAAGTAAAAAAGATCTGAAATCAAGTTTTAATTTGTATTTATCCGGGCACATTCACCGGCACCAAATCATTCATGTTCACCACGAAGATCGATCAACGCCTTTTATTTATCCCGGCTCGATTGAGCGCACCTCCTTTGCCGAACGTGACGAAGAAAAGGGTTTTGTTTATCTCGAATTTAATTCGAAAGAAACACCCAGGATAACCTTTGAGCAGTTGCCAAGCAGACCCATGCAACAGATTAAAATAGAAGACAAAATCACCAGTAAATCACAACTGGTGAGTTTATTAAGATCTCAAGTAAAAGCTGTTGATCAACGTGCCATTTTACAGATTAGTAGCCCTACAGAGACTATTTCCACCTGGTTAAAAGAGGAAATATTTAAGCTGGTTCCGGAAAGCATTCACTTGCAATTGCGACACCAATGGATCAAAACAGAATTTCGCAGCGGTAAAATCTCCGGCAGATCATCCATTTCTGAGTAAGACGTATGTTGGTTATTGCCGGCACGTTCGTTCCGTAAATATGGAGATGAAGTGAGCACCTCAGACTTTCCTTCCTTTATTTCTGAATGGTCTGCCAGACTCATCACGTTTTCTTAACCTATGTTAAGTAACTGATAAATAAGCATCTACAAGTAACTTTCCCTACCTGTTCCAGTCTTTATTATAGTATATAAGAGGAATTAACAACTCCCCTTTTGACTTTGACATTTAATACTTATGCTATGAAAAAGATAATAATAAGCACACTGCTATCCTTCATTATTATGTCGGTTGCTAATGCGCAATACCGGACCGAACGCACTGGATATGACGGAGACTACTTTAGTCTTGAAGGTGCCATCGAACTATTTAAACAGTCGAACTCACTCCGGGATTTTGAACGAAAAATCAACTCCAAGAAGTATTATGTTAATAATCTCGATCTGGATTACGACGGAAGAATCGATTACGTAAGAGTGGAACACCGTCGCAAAGGTGATTATCATGCGATTATACTGCAAGTACCTCTCAGTCGCCGGGATGTACAGGATGTTGCGGTAATCGAGATTGAAAAGCTGGGCCGGAGGGATGCAGTCTTGCAAATCATTGGAGATGCAGATTTGTACGGAGAGGAAGTGATCGTTGAACCATATGAGGGCACGAGATATGCCGGTGGCAGGAGCAATTATAGCAATGACTATGTTAATGTGTATTACTGGGCGGTGGTGCAAGATATCATGGGCCCACGCTATACCGTATATGCCTCCCCTTATCACTGGAGTTATTATCCTAATTGGTGGAGACCCTGGCGTCCGTTCAGCTGGAATGTATACTACCCTCGATTACGGCCCTATTACAGACATTGTCACGTAGTCACCATATACCGGACTCCACGAGCACATCGATTCTACCGGCCCTACCGTTCTCATAGTCATCATGTTGCGCACAGGACAGCTAAGATCAGAGATCAACGCAGTAGGTCACATAGATATGGGTCTGCAGGTTCTTCCAGGTCAATTGATAGAGGAACAGGAAGGGATCGATATGGAGCCAGCCCGCGAAAGGTTGCACCCGTACCTCACTCAAATCGAAGTCCCAGAATACAGGGACAGACCCGTTCGAATACCCGTGTGACACCTCAGGTAAAAAAGGACAGAACTGCAACACGACAACGGCAAAGAGTGGTTAGCCCCACACCAAATAGAAGATCTTCGGAAACGGTGAGGAAAACGGTACCAGCACAGAGAAAAGTAACTCCTCAAGGTGCTCCACGACGCAGCACTTATTCGAGTCCAGGAGTAAGCCGGCAAGGTCAGAATAGGCAGGTGAGAAAACCGGTCACTAAGTCTTATCAAAAGCCAAATAGAACCAGCAACTCACAGAAGCGAGTCAGCACCAGCAGATCCTCACAACATAAAGTGACGCGAGCACAAAGGTCTGCACCTCGAGTTAGTAAGTCGACCCAGAAGTCAGGTGTGCGCACCAAGCGTGTAGTAACACCTCGTAAAGCTGCACCCACCAGAAGTAAAAGGTAAAGTGTAATATCAGCAGGGGCCAAAAAAAGCCCCTGCTTTTACTTTGAATCAATGGTCATGTTCCGATGCTATTATTTCGGCGTAATCAAAGCCACTAAAATTGTCTTTCATGCCAAAAGCAGGGTATCCCAAGGACTTTGCCGCTTCATCACCATAAAAGAAATTAAAAATGATATTATGATTTTCAGTTCCCTTATGCTGTTTGTAAAAGTCATCCAGCAATTTAAGTCCTGGCGTATCCACCGGGCTCCTACCTGGTTTTGCGTTCCTGGCGACAAAGAATTCCTGGGCTATGTGTTGCTCAAGCGTAGTGGGGGCTGGATTTGATAACCGGTAAATTGTACGGAAAATATACTGTGCTGTCCTCTTTCGTATTAATGTTTTATCATAGTCTTCGGAACTCCAAAAGTAAGGTGTACAAAATTGACGGGACACCAGTGCATTGATCTTGAATTTACTATCATAATCGGTACTAAAGCGATTAGTCCAGCCCCCCTTCAAATCATCGGCAAGGTTCAGTGCGACCTTAAATAGCCCAGGGTCAGAATTTCGTACCAGAGAAAGATTAATTTCATCGGTCACCTCTTTCATTATTTTTTCTACATCTAATTTCCTTAATTCCATCAGCTTTTGCAAAACGTGCTCCTTAGCCATCGGATTAAAGCCGGCAATAGGTAAAATAATATCTTTCCCGCTGCTGCCCTGCAACATGATCAGGTATTCCTGAAACCTTGCTGCTGTGCGGGGTTTCGCATATAATTCGATCATATGATCAACAATAGGTAGAACTTGAAACTGCAAAGGTGATGTCGATTTATTAATGATAATTTAATCGGTGTCCTCTCTACTCATCAGGGCGAGAATTGCGATCAATAATAGACCATATGCTAGCCTAACAACATAACCATACGATGGAGACCACTGAGATCAGGTTTGAAATTTGGAGCTTTGACTTTCGTTTTATCATGAAAAACGAAACCTGCCTTTTCATAAAAATGCATTGCCGTATCGTTTGTATCTAAAACTTCCAAGAATAATATATCCTTGTGTTTTTTTCGTAACATTTCAATAAGTAAGTGCATAGCTGAGCTGCCGATGCCCCCGCCCTGCTCGTCGGGATACATATACATTTTTTCTAACTCACAGCAGCTTTTATTTTCGAATCCATTTAGTGACACTTCGTTATTGATCTTCAGATATCCCACCACCTGCTCACCCCGTTCTATAAAATAATACTCGATGATATTTCCATTCAGGTCTGACGTTAATTTTTCGGTACCGAACTGGTCTTGCAGATACATCTGCAAACCGTTGCCTACCCAGTATTCCCCGAAGAAAGTGGTGTAGGTTTCAATACAGATTTCTTGGAGTGTCTGTAGCCTTTTGAGCTCTGCACGAGTAATTTTGGTATCCAAAGTGAAGAATGCATTTAAACTGAAAAAAAATGAACAAAGATAAAACCATTATTTACGCAAGTTCGCTTAGGTTTAATATGCTAATTCTGCCCACAATCTGTCTGCTCCAGCTTCAAATACGAACGTCCAATCCCGACCCCATTTGGATCCGGTAGCCAGATACAATCTATTGGATCCGGGTAATTCCTCTTCGTCAAGCAAGTAGTTACCGGACATGCCATTGAGTGCCTTTTTGCGAGGTACCAATTCGAACTTATCCAGGTTCAATTTTGCCTTTACATCATATATGGAAATACGAACCCCAGTTCTGTCATCATAATAGCAATTGATATTATTGACTTTGGGAATATTAATCTTAGCGTGAATTTCATAGGTATCAATGACCAGTTGGCCACAACCCTTCGAATTTTTGAAGGAGAAAAACAGGAAGAGGACGGGTAATAGAACGGCTGTGCACCAGCCCATACTTTTTATCGTCTTCCATTTATTCATTGTGCTTAATGATTATCTTCCAAAACTTGTATCCAGATGTTTTTTAGAGAATTTACACCATCTAATTTAGTTCATTTCAGTTAGCATGTCAAAATGTGGCTGGGGACCATTGTTGGCTTCCCAGCCAACAATCAATCCTAATGTTGTCATGCGCAGCACTGTCCAATCAGAACAACACACTCTTCTTAGTAATGCCGGCGTGGACGCATGGCATCGGCGACGGGGGTAGAATATAGTGCAATGTCTCCGTAAAATGCCGGCGGATCGCCTGCATTGGTCGTGTTATGGATAATGCAACACGATCTTTCATCTCTCGGCTGTCATTGAACGGCCAAATACACCAACCAG
>JABDLW010000687.1 GCA_013001805.1 Saprospiraceae bacterium
TTTGAAACAGCCATCACAAACATTGCAATGCCGTTGTAAACTGTCGACAAAGATGGCATTCATGGCATCGGTCATGCCATAAATGTGGTCTACTTCCAAAGTTTCCACAACGCGCTGAATATTGGCTTTGGCTTCTTCAGAAATGTAACCGTTGTCTAGTGTAAAAGCTAATACACGTAGCCCCATGTCTTTTAATCGCGCCAGTGCGTAAGTACTGTCTTTGCCACCACTAAGTAACATAATGCAATCGTGGGACCGATCGGAATGTTCGGGTAGATACTCGAAGAGCGCCTTTAGATCGGCGGGTGTCTTAAAGTAAGCTTTGACCTTTTGCTGGTAAGAAGTGAAAGACAGACAAAGATGACATACTCCCTCATCATCAAATTTAGCGCCTGGGTAGTTTGATGGAAGACCACAGCGAGAGCAGAATTGCACCTCTTGTTTTGATCGGTCGCGGTGACGGGTACGCAATGTGACGATTGCCTGGGTGACCCGGGGATGATCGACTAATCTTGACTGGATTTCTTCGAGTTCTATACGGCGACCACCCACTTTTACCTGCATGTCTATACGTCCCAAATATTCGAGGACATTGTCTTCATTCAAACGAGCAAGATCTCCCGTTGCATATAAAATTGAGCGGTCTGACCGGAAAGGGTTGCCAATGAATTTTTCGCTGGTCAGGACCTGTTGATTCCAGTATCCATGGGCCAATCCAGGCCCGCCAAGGTAGATTTCTCCGGCGGTACCGGAGGGTACTTGATTTAGATATTCATCCAGTAAGTAAACTTCAGTATCACTAATCGGTAAGCCTATGGGCACAGTCCCTCTTTTTTGGCCCTCATCTGGTTTAAATTCATGAACGATGCATCCCACAGTAGCTTCAGTAGGGCCATACTCGTTAAAGATCTTAACCGGAGAACTTAGTTTCGTGGAGATTTCTTTGGTAAGGTTTGATTCCAGTGCTTCACCGCCGACAATAATTGATTTAATTTGACAATTGCTTAAGTCCCGTGACCTGATTAATGACAAGTGCGTTGGAGTGAGTTTAATCATATTCACCATATTATCCTCGAGCACATCATATATCGCAAGATCGGGCCCCATAGCCGGTTCGGGATAAGTAGTGATCATGCCACCTCCTATAAGTGGCATGAATAACGATGTTATGGTCAAGTCGAAACCAATGGACGTGAAAAGAGGCATATTGGGCACATCATCGATGCAGTAACGTTGATAGGAGCATTGGATATAATGTGATAATGCCCGATGGCTAATCATTACCCCTTTTGGTAAGCCGGTTGATCCTGAGGTGTACATGATATAGGCCAGGTCATCCCTCGAAATCTTTACCTCCGGGGAAACATCCTTTGATTGCTGTATGAACCCGGCTTCCAAGTCAAGATTGACGATATGAGTATGCGTGTCTTGCAATTGCGTACTAAGATGAGAAGAGGTGACCAGCAGCTTAGCCTGAGCGTCCTGGATTATGGATCGTATTCTTCCGGAAGGATAGTTGGTGGGGACAGGGATGAAAGTACCCCCGGCTTTTAGGACACCCCAGACAGCCACAATGAAATCCAGACTACGATTCAAGTGAATCAAAATTCTATCACCGGGGAGGGTCTTGTTGACGATCAGATACTGAGCTAAACGGTTTGATCTAACATCAAGATCCCGGTAGGTCAACATAGTTGATCCCGATACAACCGCAGTATTTTTTGGCACTAGTTGAACCTGCTTCTGAAACAGATTTATGACTGATGCATTGCTCCGATTGCCATCAGCAGATTCGGGACCCCTTAAGGGGGGAATCGGTCCCTCAAAAAGTGAGGGTTCCCCAATTTTCTGCTTTCGGTTTTCAAGGAAACTTTGCATTAGGCGCAGGAATTGTCCGGGTATTTCTCTTCTTTTTTCTTCGGAAAAGACCTGAGTATTCAGATCAAAGCTGAGCACAATGCTGCCATCAGCATTAAAATTATGAACCTGTAATCGAAATAAATGACCTGGATCAGCATGTCCGGAGTGAATCCATTCGCAGGCGGCCTCAATCGGTCCGAAGCTTCCGAATACGGCGTTAATGTAATTTAAAATGACGTTTACCCCGCGATTTAAACCTGAGGTACTGTATCCACCTTCGGCATTTTTTAGAAAACTGTTGGTCTCATCTCGCACCTGAGAATACAAGTCCATAAATGTCTGGTCGGGAGAGATACTACTTGCAATGGGAAAAACCTCGATGAATAATCCGGGTGTTTGTCGCAGTTGCGCATTGGTGCGATTGTGTGCCGGGGATCCAAAAGCAATGGATTTTTGACCACTGATCCGGTACAAATAAGCTAGTAAAATCGTACTAAAAATATTATATATAGTCAGGTCAACCGTCCAAACCCTGATCTCCCGATCCTTGTGCAAGTCTTTTAGGGCAGCAGTCATATCCCCGGGTACTGTGACCGAGATCCTTTCTGACTCAGTGCCTGAATGCATGTTTTGGTAGCCAAATAGCTTGGGCGGATCGGTAAGAGACTTGGTTTTTAGTGCCCAGTGCTCGAGTCGCAAGGGATTGGGACTACAGGCTGTTTTTATCCGGTCCTGGATGTAGTCACTAAACCTGGGCAGTTGTATGCGGGCAGGTCCATCGGAAGTGAGCGAATGCTGGTAGAGATCTGACATGGTCTCGTATTGCAAACTCATTCCCCAGGCATCGGTGATTAGATGATGTTGGTTGAAATACCATACGTAGTGCTCATCGGCCAATTTTATCAGGACCGACTCAAAAAGACATTCCGACAGGTCAAATAGATGTTGGCTTTTGTGTTTCAACCATTCCTCTAAACGCTCCCTGTTATCGGGCTTTTGAGTCCAATCAAGATATTCCATGTCATAAACAAAGGACTGGGAAACCCTTTGTCTTGGTTGATCATTAATCGTAAAAAAAACGGTGCGCATGGCATCGCAAACATGGATTAGTTGCTGAAAACTTCTTCGAAAAACGGCGGGCTCAATCTCGCCGAAAAGCTGGAAAGAAAGGGCCATATTGTACATCGGTGATAATGGACTCATCTTTTGACCAGCCCAGATCAGCATCTGACTTCTGGTTAAATCAAGCTCTAGTGAATTCTCTTTAATTTGCATTTCAAGATGGTTCTTAATGCCTCACATGGAAGCATACATCACTTCGGTGAAGGAGGATTTTGCAGAATATATGTTGCCATGGCATCGATTGAAATAAAGTTTTCGATGACCAGATCCTGAGGAGGTACCTTCTGGTCAAACCTTTCCTCAATAAATGCAATCAGGCGCATGATTGAAAGCGAATCAATAATTCCTGTACTTAGTAGGTCATCGCTCGTCGCAATTTTTGACGTGATTTCATTGGATATAATTTCGCTTTGAATATATTCCAAAAGAATCGCATGAGTATTTTTAGTCATTAATATTTAATTGCTGTAGTTTCTGATAATCTATTTTTCCATTGGAATTACGTGGAATGCTTCGCTTAAAAAGGATGAGGGTAGGAATTGCATACCGGGGCAAGTATTTAGCAAGATATTGCAATATTTCTGATTCATCCAGAAGTATATTATCTTTTGTAATTATTGTGGCAGCAATTATTTTTTCTCCTTGATCATCTGCTGTCAAATAGACTGCTGCTCCTTCAATCTTTTGATTGTTCTTCAATAATCGGGATATTTCATCCAACTCAATGCGATATCCCCGGACCTTGACCTGCCTGTCGATTCGACCTAAAAAAATCAGGTCACCGGAATCACTCCTACGCACCTGGTCACCAGTGCGGTAATATACCTTCTCGATTCCTGAAGTTGAGCTGTGTCGGTAAAAAGACTTTTCCGTCAATTCGGGTTGGTTCCAATATCCCTGCATCATAGTAGCACTTCTGACAAGTAGCTCACCACTGGTCCCGGATGGCACCTGGGAATCTTGAGAGTCAATAATTAAGACTTCGGTATTATCCCAAACTCGACCTATTGGCACATCCGAATCTCCAACTGGTAATTCATTCAAATGAAAATAAGTACACTGATTTACTTCTGCAGGACCATATACGTTGGAAAATTGTGCGGTATTCCATTCTCTCATGAGGGAACGAAGATAATGTGCCGGAAATACCTCTCCGCCGAAAAGTACCCAGCGAAGCGAAGAAAAATCCCAATCGGGCAGTACACCATGCTGCAAAAGCTGGATCAATGCCAAAGGAACGGAATACCATATGGAGATCTTTTCCCGTGATATCAATTGCGCTAAACTTGCAGGCATCTTGGTATAAGCTTCCGGAATGACAACCGATGTCGCACCGGTATATGGTGATGAAAGATAACCAAAGGTGGAAATGTCAAAATGCAAAGGTGCATGGGTTGCTACCACATCTTGATTACTTAGTTCATAGAGTTTAGTGGATAATTTCACGTACGCCAAGCCACTGTGATGGGTGTGCATAATGCCTTTGGGTGAGCCTGTAGATCCAGATGTATACATAATGTAGGCTAAATCGTGTTCCAGGATATTAATCTTTGGGTTTTTGGGCAGAGTCTCCAGATCTTTCCAGGTAAGCGATGGCACCGGCCAATCAACACTTAAACCAATCAATAATGTCAATTTCACCTTTTCGATCAGGGTCTTTAAACCAGTTTTTTGCGCCGGACTCGAAATGATGATCTGGATCTGGCAGTCAGTCACCTGAGCAATCGTGCGATCGGAGGGAGCCAGAGGATCCAGAGGTACATAGACACCACCAGCGCACATCACTCCGTAGATGGCAATTGCCGTTTCCAGAGAACGTTCTAAGTAGACACCTACGCGATCTTCTCTCTGTAGACCGGCATCTCTTAACGCATAAGCCAATTGTCCGCTTTTATCCGCCAGCTCTGAGTAACTTATTTTATTTGTACCGCATCGGAAAGCATCCTTATCAGGATATTTGTCGGCACTTTCCGTAATCATATGTGGTAAAGTAAAAGTCAAATTTTCTTATTTATTCTGTTTTGTTTGCGTTCGTCATAAACCAAGCAGACGGGCAATAATATTTCTTTGAATATCGGAGGTTCCGGCATATAAAACCCCACCTATTGCATCGCGAAGATCTCGCTCGACTTCATTTTCGGAAAGATATCCCATGCCTCCCCGCGTCCGAATGGCATCCAAACTGGACTCGACAAAGCTCTCACCCAGATGCAACTTTAACTCAGCAGCTTCCATCATTGCTGATTTACCATGATGTTTAAGCCAGGTCAACTTGTAAAGTAGCAGCTTGGCGATATCCAACCTGACTTTCATATCGACAATGCGATTAGAAACGGATTGAAATTTTGCTATGGACTGCTTAAATTGCTGTCGCTTACGAGCAAATTCAATGGTATCTTCCAATTGACGCTGCATGGCCCCCACCTGACTTGCTAAAATGCAGCCGCGGTCATATTCCAGTGAATAACTGAGAATACTGAAACCGGCACCCTCGGTTCCCAATCGATTTTCGGTGGGAACAAAACAGTCTTTGAAGACATATTCTCCGATAGGGATCGTCCTTAGCCCCATTTTTTCTCTGACCGGACTTTGTTTAAGTCCTTTCATATCCCGCTCTACGATGAAAGCTGAAATTCCCCATTGTCCAAGCTCAGGCTTTACACTGGCAAATACGATAGCTAAATCGGCTATCGGAGCAAAGGTGATCAGGTGTTTGGTCCCATTAAGTATGTAGCCATCAGCTACAGGTCTAGCCGCACAGGTCATATTAAAAATGTCCGAACCGGCATGCGGTTCAGTGAGTGCATGGGCTCCTATTTTTTCACCCGAAACAAGTGGTCGAAGGAATTTATCTTTATGATGCTGGCTTCCAAATTGTAAAATTGGAAGCTGTACTGTCCACATTTGTGCATTTAAGCCAAAAGTCAACCCATTGTCGCGGCATCCGTACCCCAGACCCTCCATCGCCAGGATTGCCCGGGCAAAATTAATTTGGTCAAAACTTCCTCCAAATTCTTTTGTCGCTGCTAATCCTTGAATCCCAAAGGTGGCGCACTTTGTCCATAAATCCCTGGGAAAGTGACCTTCTTTATCGTACGAGCGAACCGGAAAATCCAGCTCTTCACGCGCAAATTCGACAACGCTATTCTTGTAAATCAGATCCTCTTCCTCCCAATTAAAATCCAGCATCAGCTCCTATTAAGTAGTAATTTCAAACATTCACCAATGTTGTCTTTTTTACAAAGTCATAAGGATCCTTTGCATCCTGGGAGATACTTTCAATGACTATTTTTTCACCCAGTCCCAATTCCTCGGCCAGGTTTAAGAACATGTGCATTGCCACTTGATCTTGCAGTGCAAAGCCAGTTGAATCAAAAACACTGACCTTGTTTTTATATTTTTCAAAAGCGTTCGGATCTTTCACAATCTGGGCCAACTCAGGACCAATTCTATTTTCTTCCAGTTGCTGACACTCACCTTCGATAAGAGCCTGGTCCAGGTAATCTGGACATACAAAGCCGTTGTGAAGCAATTCTTTAGCTAGTTCAGTCTTGCCCGGAAAGTCAGAACCGACGGCATTTATATGCAGGTGATTTTTCCTGGGTAGGTTGTCTTTAAACAAAGGTCCAGCTCCCACATCGATGGAGGTAATAGTGCACAGTATATCAGACTCTCCTACAATTTCCTCAATGGGAGCAGATTGCATTTGAATGGACAAATCCAAATGTTGCAAACGATCACTGAAAGACTGCATCGCACTGGGATCAATATCATAATACATCACTTTTTCGAGATCAAATTCTCTCGAAATAGCATGTAGTTGAGTCACGGCCTGCGCTCCGCAACCAATGAGGCCTAGCGTCCCGGCCTTATCCTGAGCAAGATATTTGCTGGCGATCGCTGACATAGCTCCGGTACGTAGGGCGGTGAGCAACACTCCATCCATCAGACCCAGTAATTGCCCGGTCTTAGCACTATAAAGTGAGATCGTCGAAATAATGGTTGGCAAATCAAATTTGTCGGGATTCGCAGGATGGTAGCCCACGATTTTGTTTACGATGGAATCTCTTTTCTTGTCATGCAGGGGCATCCATTCAATTAATCCTTGATAAGGATTTCTGTAACTAAAACCCGAGCGTACCGGTATGTCGGTTTCCTGATCATTGAATGTGGCAAGAGCCTCCTCCAACTGGTCAATCAGGGTGTCCATAATTGTGTCAAGATCATAGTGAAAGACGATTTTTTGGATATCCCGTTTTGACAGAACCAGGGTCTGGTGACTTTGTTTATGCGTCATGGTCTTAGAATTTATAGCTGATTTTTCCTTTAAAAAAAAATGGCGTACCTGGCGTAAAGTGAATTTCTTCTACACTGGTGGATTCAAATTGCAGTCTCGACTCAGTAGCAAATTGCGTTTCATTCCATTCAGTATTAAAAATATTTTCAATTGTGAAACCAATCCCGATACGGGACCAATTATAATCTAAGTTAAAATCAAAGACGGAATATCCCTTAGCCACGATGCTGTTGTCTTCATTAGCCGGGCGGTCGCCCAGATACCGGTATCGTAACCCTCCGGAAAAATTGTCCTTATCAAAACTGAGTCCGCCACTGGAAGTCCAGATCGGTGCCAGGGGAATGAACTGCGATCCCACTTCCTCATCGACACTTCGTCCATGTGAGTAATTTACATCTACATGTGTAAAAAGCCAATCGGTCAATTGCCAGCGTAGACCCAGGTCAATACCCTGCCTTCTTGTCCTTCCACTTGGTTCAACGATTCCCTCATCGCCAACATAGACAAATTCCTGCTGTAAGAAGAGGTACCATAGTGCCACATTGGCGATGATCCTACGATTGGGTTTAAAATTCAAGCCCAGATCTGACCCGAAAGCAAATGGTAGCACATCCTTGGCTTGGTTATTAAGAACCGTACGGGCATCATTGGAGTGAAACCCGAAACCCGTACTAAAATACAGTTGTACGTTGCCATTTAGATTATACAAGGTATTAAATTTGGGACTCACTATAGCTTTGGTTAGCGATTTATGGGTATAGGTCGAATCTAAAAGGTCGACATAGGCAAACTTGAAGTAATCAAAGCGAACCCCGGGCTCAAATAACCACTTTCCAGCATCAATCTCAAGATTGAGATAACCGTAAAGATTATTTTCATTAATGTCGCCCAGTTGAATATTACGCAAAGTTGTCCTTCGATTCCTTGTCCTCGAAAGCTCCGACTGATCACTATTATCATACCGCAGCCCTAAAC
>JABDLW010000705.1 GCA_013001805.1 Saprospiraceae bacterium
ATTTAGGCATAAGACCTTGTTCAATTTCGATGAGGACGGCACCATATACATGGTTCATTTTGACTGTGCCCAGCATGATATCGTACATATCAGGAATGATCTTCACCAAAATCTGGTCCTTGTAGTCAAACAATGTGTCTAAGATGGATTTTAACTTACCGTGTTCTGATGTTTCAATGGCAATGATCACATCTTCGATCTTTTGCTCTTCAATCACCTGGCCTATTTCATCAATGTGACCCAGTTTTGGCAAGTATTTCGAAAGCTCATTGGTGGATTGACCATTAGCGTCTATGAAGCCAAGGAATTTATAGCCCAATCCTTTGCGGAGGTTACTCACCTCCTGATACATCTCAAGCGCCCTTTCGTTACCACCTATGATGATGGTAGCATATTGCACCAAACCTGCTTTGAGGCGCCGGCTGGCACGAGTCAGGAGTATGGAACGGGAAAGAATAGTCAGAAAGAATTGCAGTATGAATAGAACAACGAAAGATTCAATGTAACCACGATAATTGATTACGGTATCGTCCAGGATAAGAGTAAAAAATAGAAACAATACACCAACGAGAATTAACCAAAAGGTACGGGCAAATGTCTTTAGTCTTGATTTGCGATAGAGGTCGCGGTATTCATCGAAAATTGAATATAAAAGGACCCAACCTAAGGGGATCAGGACAATTCCCACATAAAAATTTCGATCATCCAACATTTGCCAATCAAAGAATCCATTTTCCTCCTTTTTACGATATGCGAAGAAACACGCCCATGCCAGAAGTGCCATGAGGAAATCAAACACACCGTAAATGATGATATCCTTGGTTCGCTGATTTTTCACGGACGGAAATGTAGCAATTTTATATTATCTATAGTCACCACCTGCATGGGTTTCGGCAAGTCAGGATTAAAATTAGATCTGAAAAGAATTTCATAGGTACCCGGACCCAAGCTTTGAATTTCGTCCGTAAAGTTGACATAAATTTTCTGCGAACCGGATGGATTGGCAAATAAAATTAATTTGTAGACCACATTCGTACTACCAGCCATACGAATACCGACGGCGAGTGGTGTTTCAGAGGAGTATTCCATCTCGAGAAATGTGGGCAAACTACGATCGGCTATATTTCCAAAACCAAATTTGGATGCAACTTCCAGCAGGCTGTGAGCCTCAGTTAAAGTGGCAGTTGCAGAGCTGCCATCAATTGCTTGTTCAGTACTTCGCCTGAAATTTGTCAACGTATCTCCATCGAGATCCAGAGTAAAGATATTAGTGGTTTCAAAGTTCTCATTGATGGCGATGACAATATTTTCTGCATAGCGAAATGCAGGGTTTATCATTGTAGTTGTTCCAGGCTGGGCCGCAACGGTAACCTGAAATGGTGACATCATTGGGTAGATGACAGGTGCCAGCGCTTGTCCATTTTCTCGGATCCCGGGGAAAATATCTAGTGTTAAAGGACCATCCGCCAGTATCGGAAATTCCGAAATCGATGGATAGGTTCCAATAAATTGACTATCAGCATATATCCATATTTCGCTGATCAATTGGCGCTCAGTCCCCTGATCAGGCTCGGTCAAAAAAGAAACGCCATGTACTGTAATATAGGCAGGCAATTCGGCATTTTGCTGATCTGCCACGCAACTCCCAAAAAGAGATATTAGGAGGAGAATCACCACCAGGCTCAGGATGTACCCGGGTCTCATTGGGTGACCTTTTCCAAATTCTCCTGAATTTTATCAGAAATTCGAAAGGCCAATTGAAGTGCTTTTAATCCTTCCCTGATACCAACTTCCGGAGGTGTTTGATTTAAAATAGAATCGGCGAAGCACTGTAATTCCATTTGGATTGCATTAACCGGTTGTGTTTCAGGAACTTCAATTTTCACTGTCTTTATACCGTTGGCAGTCTCAAGTTCAAAAGTCTGGATCTCTTGGCTACCTTCCGGCATTTTCCCATCCTCCATTCGAATAATTTGAGCGGACTTTTCGAGAAAATCGAGTCCAATGTAGGCATCAGGTTGAAAAATGCGCATTTTACGCATATTCTTAAATGACATCCGGCTGGTAGTGACATTGGCTACACACCCGTTCTCCCATTCGATCCGGGCATTTCCAATATCAGGTGTCTTACTTACCAGGCAAACTCCATTAGCCAATATTCGTTTGATTTTGGAAGGAACCAATGCCAGAATTATATCCAGATCATGAATCATGAGATCGAGAACAACGGAAACATCGGTGCCGCGGGGATTAAAATTTGCTAATCGATGCACCTCAATAAACTTTGGATTGATGGCTAGATCTTTGATAGCCAGTATTGCCGGGTTAAAACGTTCGACATGACCAACCTGTGCAATCAATCCAGTACGTTTCTGCAAGGAAAGCAATTGTTCAGCTTCCGGCACGGTTGCGGTAACTGGTTTTTCAATAAATACATGCTTGCCTAATTCCATGGCTCTGCTTGCCAGCTGATAGTGATCGACCGTGGGGGTCACAATATCCACGGCATCCACCAAATCGAGCATTTCATCCAACGTTTCAAATGACTTTTGATCTAGTTCGGCGGCCACAGTTGAAGCCCTTTCCGGGTCCGTTTCATAAAACCCAATAATTTCAAATGCTTCGACATCCCGAAGACATTTCAGATGTATTTTCCCCAAATGACCAACACCCACTACTCCGATCTTAACTCTCATATCTGCTATAGTACATTAGGATAAATCCAAATACGGTAATCAGGACTATCAGAGCTGAAGCCATTTTCATTGAGAAATGAATATAATTAACAAAAGTGACGATTTCCTGATTGGAGTCCGGATATTGGGGCAAGATTTCCTCCCTCAATCGCCGGCGATTGAATATATGTTCAGGTTTGAACTCTATCTGGCGATCCTGCAAGTAATGGTAGAGTTTAATGACCCTCCAGCGAAAGTAAAAATTAACAAAAAGTAGAGCTGCAAAAAGGCCTAAAACAATTGAAATCCAAACTATATACATGGAAACAGGTCACTTTAATAATTTGCCAACAAAAAACTAATTCCGTTGACACTCGCACAAAAATAGAATAAATGTGCGGCAATGCACTGGATTGCATATTGCATGCACTCAGTTAAACGATCCCCGTCCGCTTGTGAAACACCGCCCCCAAGATTGGTGTATGAAGTACTTAGGGTATCGGAGTGAGTTTCCTTAGGACGGTTAACTTCCCGATGGATCTTCAATTTTACCCGCAAAGATCAGTGAGCCTGTACCTTGATTTCGCAACACGAAAACATGAGGACGATCGAAGTTGAGTTGCGGAGGCAGGGAAGTCACTCCTACCCCAATACTGGTTACCGCAGCACCTTCCGCTCCTTTTTCATCAACTTTTAGATAGGTCTTATGATTAACCCGGGAAATGTACAGATTGCCTTCGGGTGCACTACCCAGCTTGGATAAATTGGCCCGATTTGGATCGAAAGCCAATTGCATGCCCATTGATTTTAGCACATCGTTTAAAAGTAATTTGTACTCAATTTGAAATTTGGGCATATTAAGGAGAATGCGACCTTGTTTTAGATCCTTGTCAAAAAGTGATTGAAGCCGTGTGGCAGAAAGCTCAGCGACAAGCTCGTCGGGTGAGCTACTTGCAGTAGGAAGCAACAACGTCAAAGTATAACTGCTGTCGGCAAATGGCAATTCAACAGCTGAAAAATCAGATCCTTGATAAAACCTTAAAGTACTGATGTCCTGGTGCATCATGTCTGTTGGCACAATCGAGCCATCAGACCTGGTAAAGTCTCTCAGCTGAGTGGCTTCAATGGGAAAGGGATATTTCCAATCGTCCTTAAAATAGAGCGCATTGATGATAAACAATACTTCCTCTGGGCTTATTTCTTCCATAATCTTTTCGATGCGGCCTTGAGTGGAGGTGTTTACCCACGCATTGATCACATCCAAAGCATTGGGGTCCTTAAAAGTTAAATCAAAAGCTCCGGCAGTAAAAAAGGAACTAATGTAATCGAGAAAGTCATCATGCGGTGTAATCCGTGACTTGTCCCAGAAGACGGCATTGGATAGACTGAGAAGGGCGTCTCCCTTATTTAATTC
>JABDLW010000726.1 GCA_013001805.1 Saprospiraceae bacterium
GTAATTCCGGAAGGCCTGTACTAGTCGGTACGACATCGGTAGATATTTCGGAGAAACTGAGCCGGATGCTGAAATTACGTAACCTTGATCACAACGTACTAAATGCCAAACAGCATCAACGTGAGGCAGAAATTGTTGCAGAGGCAGGTAAACCAGGTAAGGTCACCATAGCAACGAATATGGCGGGAAGAGGTACAGACATTAAGATCAATGATATGGTCAAGGATGCCGGAGGCCTGGCAATTGTAGGTACTGAACGTCACGATAGTCGCCGGGTAGACCGGCAGCTTAGAGGTCGGGCCGGTAGGCAGGGTGATCCCGGTTCTTCCCAGTTCTTTGTATCACTGGAAGATAATTTGATGCGCCTTTTCAGATCAGAACGTATTGCCAAATTAATGGACCGGATGGGCCACAAGGATGGAGAAGTGATACAGCATAGCATGGTGAGTAAATCAATCGAAAGAGCGCAGAAAAAGGTCGAAGAAAATAACTTCGGAATTCGGAAACGACTGCTTGAATATGATGACGTCATGAATATTCAACGTGAGGCTATTTACGAAAAAAGAAGGAATGCCTTGTCTGGCGAACGGTTGTCGGTTGACCTTAATCACATGTTTGAAGGATTGATTGAAAATTTAGTGCTCGAACAGAAACAGGTCGGGGATTATCAATCATTCCGTAAAGCGTCGATGCAATCTCTGGGAATTGATCCTACACTGGATGCGGCATTTTTTGCCGAAGCAAATACCGAGGAAATCACGGAAAAGCTCAAAGACGAATTTGATGCCTATTATGGTGAAAAAGGGGATAAAATGGCGGATGCATTATTTCCTATTGTAAAAAATGTCTATGAAAATGAAGGACACCGCTACAAGTCAATCGCACTTCCGATAACTGATGGGTCTAACCGGCAACTACCGATTTCCGCCGATCTAAAGGAAGCCGTGGAAAGCCGTGGAAAATCAATTACCGATGATATTGAGAAAGCAGTTACCCTGGCATTGATTGACGAGAATTGGAAGGAGCATCTCCGTAGTATGGATGAATTGAAAGAATCTGTACAAGCAGCTTCATTCGAGCAAAAGGATCCACTGGTGGTATATAAAATGGAAGCTTATGATTTGTTTGAGCAGCTTATCTTCAAGATTAATTACGATGTCACCTCCTTTTTATCTAAGAGTAAGTTGCTGATCAAGGAGCCCAATGAAGTGAGAGAAGCTCGAGCCCAACGAACAGACTTGAGTAAAGTCAGGGCCAATCGCGGTGGCGCTGGTGGAGATGATGCTACAGCCGCCAGAGCAGCAGCTGAGGGAGTCAGCAGACGTGCAAAGCCAGAAACGGTGAAACGACAAGATCCTAAAATTGGTCGTAACGATCCATGCCCATGCGGAAGTGGTAAAAAATATAAGCATTGTCATGGCAGAGTTTAATGTTCAAAGAGAATATGATGGAAAAATATCAAATGCACGCACTATTTAAAAAACTCCTACTACTAACTTTTTTCTTCGCCTGCGTTGTCCTGCTTCCTGCGCAGAATGTGATAATAAAAAGCCCGGAATTAGAGCACATGTTGGCACTATATGCTCAAAGAAACAAAAACCAGGAAACGATAAAAGCCTGGCGAATTCAGGTTGCAGCATTAAGTGATCGCCGTGAAATGGAAAAAGAGAAGATTAGGTTTGAAAATATATTTCCATACTACCGGTTGGAATGGATCCATGATAACCCTTACTACATCCTAAAAATCAAAGATGCTGTGTTTAAGCAAAAATTGGATGCGCTCACACTTTTACATCGTATAAAACGAAGGTATCCTTCGGCTTTGGTCATCCTGGATGATGTAAAACCTGATAAAATTCTAAATCCCAATTTTTAGATGTCAAAAGTAAGATCAGGCACCCAGCGTAAAAGCATTGACTGGCTTACCTTTTCGTTGTATCTGAGCCTGGTTTTTATTGGCTGGTTGATGATTTTTGCAGCAGAATATCAGGAAAACGATCAGTCGGTTTTTTCACTGAGCAATCCAATAGGAAAACAAACCTTATGGGTCGGAATAGCCTTCCTATTGCTACTGGGTATTTTGAACCTGGATTGGAAGGTTTGGCGTAATTTCTCTTATCCTATTTATGGAATCACGATCTTTTTATTGGTCTTGGTTCTTTTATTTGGCATTGAAGTCAATGGCGCTCAATCTTGGTTTAATATTTTTGGATTTACCCTGCAGCCTGGAGAACTGGCCAAATTTGCTACCTGTCTGGCGGTGGCAAGTTATCTGTCTGGACCAACTTCAAAGCTCAAAACTACCAAAGAGGTTTTAGTAGTAATTTCCCTTTTTTTGGCACCGGCATTCCTGATCATATTGCAACCAGATCCAGGAAGTGCGTTGGTATTTTTGTCTTTTTTTATTCTGCTTTACCGCGAAGGTCTATCATCCCTGCCCTATGTACTTGGCCTTTCTGCTGCCTTAATTTTCATTTTGGCCTTGCTATTTGATCCCCTGACTGTAACTATTTTACTTTGCCTTGTCAGTATTGGCATTCTTGTACAGAATTTAGAATTCCGACTATACTGGAATCTGAGTATTTTATTTCTGTTTATAGCATCAGTAGTATGTATCAAGCAGGATTTGAAATTACACATATTGGTGGTGGATGGAGCTTTACTGCTCTTTTTCCTGTTCTTTCAAGTATTCAAAGGAAAAATGCAACTCTCTGCCCTGGTGCTGGGCTCTTTTATGATTTTTTCTTCCATTGCCTACGGAACCGATTATGTATTTGATCATGTGCTGGAACCCCATCACCAGGATAGAATAAATGTTTGGCTCCATCCTGAGAAGTCTGATCCCCAGGGGCCACTTTACAATGTACTACTATCAAAAATGGCTTTGGGATCAGGAGGCCTCACCGGAAAGGGATTCCTGAAGGGTACGCTCACTAAACTTAATTATGTGCCGGAGCAATCCACAGATTTTATTTTTTGCACCGTAGGAGAAGAACAAGGCTTTGTGGGATCACTGACGATCATTGGTCTTTTCATTACCCTGCTGATCCGGATGGTGATGCTTGCCGAAAGGCAGCGTCTTAATTTATTCCGGCAATACATTTATGGAGTAGTGGGCATTTTATTCTTTCATTTTGCGATCAACATCGGCATGACTATGGGATTGATGCCCATTATTGGTATACCTCTTCCTTTCATCAGCTATGGAGGATCGGCACTGCTCGGATTTACATTGATGATTGGGGTATTGCTCAAATTTGACAGTCAGCGATATCTCAATTGATTTGGCAAATAAGAAAATGAAATTTACGGTTTCACACTCCGACCCGATAAGTCAGGCCCGAACCGGTACACTACATACGGATCACGGTTTAATTGAGACGCCGGTGTTCATGCCTGTCGGTACTCAGGGTAGTGTTAAGAGTCTCAATCAACACCAGCTGCTTTATGATATTAAGGCACAAATAATCCTTGGTAATACCTATCATTTGTATTTGAGACCCGGGTTGGAAATTCTGCAAAATCAAGGAGGGTTACATCAATTTATCAATTGGCCACGTCCTATTCTCACCGACAGCGGAGGTTACCAGGTTTATTCCCTAAGTGCAACTCGCCGGATTAATGATGACGGTGTTACATTTTCATCTCATATAGACGGATCAAAACACTTTTTTAGCCCGGAAAAGGCTGTAGATATACAACGTATCATCGGTGCTGACATCATCATGGCATTTGATGAGTGTACACCCTTTCCTTGTAACCATAAGTACGCGCAGGACTCACTGGATCTCACTGAGCAATGGCTTGATCGGTGTCTGAAGCATTTCAAAGCGACCAATCCTTTGTATGGACACGAGCAAATGTTGGTCCCGATCGTACAGGGAAGTGTTTATCATGATCTTCGTAGGCGGGCCGCAGATCATATTGCTAGCCTGGATCATCCGGTCACCGCAATAGGGGGTCTTTCGGTAGGCGAACCTGCGGAACAGTTGTATGAAATAACAGATTTAGTATGTAGTCTTTTACCAAAGACTGGTGGCAGATATCTGATGGGAGTGGGGACACCGGCAGATATACTAAATTGTATCGATCTGGGAATAGACATGTTTGATTGTGTTTTACCCACTCGCAATGCCAGACATGGGTTGATTTATACATCAGAAGGTCGTGTCAACATCAAAAACCGTAAATGGGCTGATTGTGCTGACCCAATCGATCCAAATAGTCCACTGGAATTACTAAGATCACATAGCAAAGCCTACCTTAGGCATCTGATTATCAGCAAAGAGTTGCTTGGAGCACAATTGGCAAGTCTGCAGAATCTAAGTTTTTATGAGGAACTGACTGCCATGGCAAGACAAATGATCAAGATAAACCGTTTTCCAATCTGGAAAGATGAAATGCTGAGGCTAGTGACAACAAAACTGTAATGTTAAAGAAGATTGACCGGTATTTTTTCAGACAGTATATAAAGACTTTTTTCTTTACAGCAATTATGTTCTCTCTAATTGCCGTCGTTATAGATTTTAGCGATCGCCTGGATTCTTTTATTAAAAATGGTGTATCTGTTCGGGATGCGATTTTCAGCTACTATCTACATTTTATCGCGATGATTAATGGCTTACTTTGGCCTCTGTTTGCGCTGATAAGTGTGATTTTTTTCACGTCACGTCTGGCAAAAAATTCGGAGATCATCAGCATCCTCAATGCCGGAATACCCTTTCGTCGTATTGTTGTGCCGTATATGGCAGCGGCAACCTTTATTTTTTCAATTCACTTGCTCGCGAATCATTTCCTTATCCCTATGGGAAGTAAAATACGTATACCATTTGAAAACAAAAACATCTGGAAAAACGTCGACCAAACGCGTACTCGTAACATTCATTTGTTACTTGATCCGAAAACCAAACTCTATATAAGCAATTATCGTCAGCGGGACACGACAGCACTGGATATGCGTATTGAAAAGTATGACGAAGATGGACAACTAATCGAATTTATTGAAGCCAAAAAGGCATCCTGGCTAGGTCCACCCGACCGGTGGCAACTGGCCAATTACAGAATTCATCGCTTTGATGGTATGCAGGAGGAGATCATAGAGCGACCTGCTGATCAGATTGATACCACGGTTAATATCCGGCCCGATGAGTTGAATAGGGTGAAAAATCAACAGCAGCTTTTTACTTCCCCCGAATTGCAACGCTATCTGAATAATCAAAGATCTCGCGGGATCGGTGGAACAAGAATATTTGAAACTGAATTGTATCGGCGCACTTCCGAACCATTTTCGATATATATTCTAACCTTGATTGGTCTGGCCGTGGCAAGTCGAAAGACCCGGGGTGGACTGGGAATCCATTTGGCAATAGGGGTCTCGCTTGGAGCGTTATTTATCTTATTATCTCGCTTTACCATGACGTTTACCAACTCGGAGAGCCTGGGTCCCATCGTTGGTGTCTGGTTACCAAACATTGTTTTCTCCGCCGTCGCTATCTACCTGCTAAAGATCGCACAAAAGTAGTTTTCAAAAAAAAATGAAAATTGTGATATGTCATTAAATAGCTGATAAACAAGCTATTATAATGATCGTCAATGTTAATTAAGTCTTAATTTATAGAAATCGAACCCTTTTTGTTCAACTAAGCCTTGCGTTTTGTTGAACAAAAGATTATCTTGCAGCAACATTTAAAAACGAGCAACCATGTCCAGCATCGAATTTCAAGACAAGTTCAACCAGCTATCTACTGTACTAAATACTTTTGCCTACAATTTGACTAAAAACGTTGAAGATGCAAAAGATCTATTTCAGGAGACAGCCTTCCGTGCTATTAGCAATAAAGACAAATTTCGACCAGGGACCAACTTTAAGGCCTGGTTATTTACCATTATGAAAAATATCTTCATCAACAATTATCGTAAGAAGATGAAGGCAAATACCATTCATGATTCCACTGACAATATGTACTATATCGATTCAGCTGGGATGGTAAAAAACCAGGCTGAATCCAATATCATGATGAGTGAATTACAGCGTATGATCGAGAGCCTGGACGAATCATTACGCATTCCATTTATGATGCATTATGAAGGTCACAAATATCAGGAGATAGCGGATGATCTTACTCTCCCGTTAGGGACGGTAAAAAGCAGAATATTTTTTGCCAGAAAGGAACTCAAGGAACTAATTCATGCCAGGTATGACAAGCAATTCAGGCACCGTGAGAAGGCATCGTAAATAAGGTGGTGGGTGGAAGAGGTTATACTTGACCACTCACTTCTATTTCTTTATTCATATCGCAGGGACTCAATCGGATCAAGACGAGCAGCTTTTAATGCGGGATATAGCCCGGAAACAAGACCCACGAGAGTACATAGCACAACACCCAGTACAATCCATGGCCAAGGGATAATAAATTGTCCACCGGTTAAATAGGATACGAGGTTACCGGCAACGATGCCCAGCAGAATTCCGACGATCCCTCCGATTTGGCAAATCATAACCGCCTCAGTTAGAAATTGCACTAAAATGTTTTGGCTCGTAGCTCCAATTGCCTTACGAATGCCAATTTCGCGGGTCCTTTCGGTAACAGAAACCAACATAATATTCATCAGACCAATAGCGGCACCAAGCAAGGTGATCAATCCGATTGCGATCGTTGCCATTCTTAGGTAGACGGTATTTTCTTTTAGAATATCCAACAGTCCATCACTCTTGAAAATTTCAAAATCGTTTTCCTGACCAATGCGAAGCTTCCGGATATTTCTAAAAATGCCAATAGTTGAAGATGTTGCATCTTCCATATCTGTGGCATTAGTTAAGCCGACTTTCATACTATAGTTTGATCTGACGGTCCCATAGTACCGTTTGACATTGAGTACAGGAACCATTACCTGCTTGTCCTCACTTTGATCCATATTTGACCCTTTTGAGTCCATCACACCAACAATCTTATATTTAATATTACCAACCGAAATGATCTTGTCGAGGGCACGTAAGTTATTGCCATCAAAGAGCAGCGTCACAATATCTTTACCCACAATGGCCCGGTGCGATCCTTCAGATACCTCGGTTCGGGTAAAATTTCGACCCTCAGCCAGGTCAAGACCGGAAACGTCAAGATAGTTTTCATCAATGCCACGCACTACGATATTCGGATTTGTCTTCTCATCATTATATTTTATTACCGCACTGCCTGTTGCGCGGTATGAAATGCTTACCCGGGCCGGAAAGTCAAAAGCTTCCTTAAACTTGACGGCTTGACTGTAGGTAATGGGTTCACCCCGTTTCATATTTCGACCACCCCGATTGCTCTTGATGGTTTCACTCCTGGGTTGTATGCTGTAAGCATTTGCACCAAGTCCGCTGAAACTATCGGTCATACTAAATAATATCGAATCGATGGCCGTAAGAATACCTACCAATGCCATAATGCCAAAGGCAATGATCATCAAAGTCAAGATCGATCGGAGCAGATTAGTCCTGACCGATTCAAAAGCAAGTCTTACTAGTTCTAGATATCGTATTCCCACGAATTCTAAAAGTACTAATTATCGTGGTGTGGGGACGTAGCTTTAGATCAATTGGTCAGTCATGACGATTGATTGGCCAAGAATCTATACGGAGTTGATGGTTTTAAATAGTTCGTTATGAATGGCGCTGTTGGCTGCCAGAATATTATGTCCAGTGAGCCAATCCTCTCCTCCTGAGAAGTCGGTCACTTTGCCCCCCGCTTCCTTGACAATTAGTGCTCCAGCGGCAACATCCCAGGAATTGAGATTTGATTCATAATACCCATCCAATCTGTCACATGCGGTATAGACAAGATCCATCGCTGCAGATCCCAGTCGACGTACACCACGGCAATGTCCCAAGAGTTGCCGCAATATTTTATAGGGTGTCTCCATTCTCATTTCCTTATGATAAGGAAACCCAGTACCGATTAAAGCATCGAGTAACTTTGCCTGTCCACCAACCCTTATCGGTTTTTCATTAAGAAACGCTCCGCCTTTTTGCCAGGCATAAAAAACTTCATTCTGATGAATGGCATGTACCACAC
>JABDLW010000752.1 GCA_013001805.1 Saprospiraceae bacterium
ATCCTATCCTCTAGATCTCTCCTGAGTATGCATTACCTTCCCAATGCTCAAGCTCAATTCATTGAATGACCGGTATCATAGAGATAGCATCCAATTCATTCTATCTTCCATCAAGGAAATCTATGCAGTCTTCAGCACACAAACTCGCCGCTATTGTCTTCACTGATATTGTGGGGTATACGGCGACTACCCAATTGAATGAGCAAAAGGCCCTGCAACTAGTTCAGAAACATGAGGAGGTGATCGAAACTTGCGCCAAACACTATGGCGGGGAAGTACTCAACTACTATGGGGACGGTAGCCTCTCCACCTTTCCAAGTGTGACCGATGCCATCGAGGCAGCTGGCATGATCCAGGAGAGAATGGGTGCCGACCCACCCGTGCCCTTGCGCGTAGGCATCCATTTAGGCGAGATCTACTTCAAAGACGGGAAGTACTTGGGGGATGGCATCAACATCGCCAGCCGCATCCAGTCGGAAGCAGAAACCGGGCAGATCTATGTGTCGGAAGCAGTGTACCAAACGGCGAAAAATAAACCAAATTTTACCTTTGAAGAGATCGGTACGCGCCAGCTGAAAAACGTAGATCATCCTGTCAAAATACACCGGGTACATGTCACGAGCTATATAGGAGCTTCGACCCGCAAAAGGTCGTCAAAGAAATATAGTTGGCTCTATTGGACCGTGGCCCTATTTATTATTGGGGGATCCATTTTTTTCCTGGGCCGCCAAACGGGATTTAGCACAGCTCCGGCTGCAGACGACATTCCATCGATTCTGATCCTGCCATTTGAAGGGCAAAATCCGGCGGATGAAGAAAATTATTTTGGCGTGGGGGTCGCCGATGAGATCCGGTCGAAACTATCTAGCATCAGTCAATTAGAGGTAAAATCGCGTTCCTCCTCCCTGTTTTTACAGGACAAGAACTGGAGTGCCAAGGAGATCGCTGATCAATTGGAAGTGCAGTATATCCTGGAAGGAACGATCCGGCAACAAGACGACCAGGTGTATCTGAACCTTTCATTGATCGATGCCAGGGAGGATCAAGTGATCCAACCGATCGATTATCGAGGGGGGCTTAATACCGACTTTACTGGTGTCCAAAATGAAATAGCCCGGACAGTCATCGAACTGATCAAGATAACCCTCCTACCTGAAGAGCAAGAAAAATTGAGGAAAGTTGCCACCGATAATGTCGAAGCTTATAAAGATTATTTAATGGGATTAACCTTTTTATATAAAGGCAGTTTATCGGAATACCAGAAGAAAGCGGAGCAGTATTTTCGCCAGGCGATCCAGGAAGATTCCGGTTTCGCGGTGGCGTATGCCGGCTTGGCCGAAGTGTTCATGTACGGAGCGGGGTTTGGTTACAAATCCACAGTTGAGGCCTTGGAAAATGCCCAACCAATTGCCGAAAAGGCCTATCAGCTGGATCCCACCCTGGCAAAAACGAACCAGGTGATGGGTACTATCTATTTATATTTGGGAAATTTTATTCAGGCGGAAGAGAAATTGCAAAAAGCGATCGAAATCGATCCCTCCTATGAGTTGTCATACGCTTATCTTGCCCTCATTTACCGGGCCATAGGACGGTATGACCAGGCCCTAGATCATATGAATATAGCCATCCGACTCCATCCGTTCAGTCCCACACTGAAATACAATTTCTTTAAGGTATTATTGGAAGCGGGCAGGATGGAGGAAGCAATCGCCGTAATCGATTCTTTTTTGCTTGACTACCCCCAATCCAATATATTATTATTTGGAAAAGGATTGGGCCTCACCTTGCAAGGTGCCTATGACGAGGCTATTGAAACGTTTTTATCCAGACCCGTAGAAACGAGAGCATTTAATTGGGTTTTAGGATATACCTATGGACTAAAGGGGGATACAGTAAAAGCCAGAGAAGTACTCGAATATTTACTGGAAAAGGCGAAGAAAACCTATATTTCGCCCTCGCAAATTGCCTGTGTATATTTGGGGCTGGGCGACATGGAAAAGGTATACGAATGGTTTGATAAAGAAGATTCTATTTATTTCAAATTGTTTCCCATGTTTACTGAGCTGCGTCATGATCCCAGGCTGAAGGAGGCTTTTGCTTTTATGCAGCCCTTTCTGGATTGATTGCTTGGGCTAAGGTGAAAATGTCTTTTTTATTAATTACCCCGCTGGCAGAGCCCTATGAATTTGTGGTGTTTCGCATCGAAAGAGAGCTACTATTCCCAGGTTTCGTGATCTCCGTCCTTGACGAACTAGGAGTCTCGACAGACCAATTGTTTGGAACAAGTGAGCGGTCTGTCTAACAACGCGAGGAAGCTGATGGGCATGAGGCACGCTTAGTTTATCGCAGGTTATACAACCGAATAACAGAGGACGTAGTAAGTCTTATACCAAGCGATTACCCATCCTAAGACTAAGCAATCCAAATCCTAACTTTGAGTCCGAGCGTTGCTTTTGATTTTCTAGTCCCAAAATAACATAAAACCTTCCCTAAACCTAACTCCTCACTGATTGTGGGTGTCCTGGCGATTCTATGTTCAAACCAGTTACATAAAACGTAATATTATTCAAAGTAACATTCACCAGGGAATAGGACCGTTTTACTTTACTCTGGATCCGCACCAATGGCCAGTATGGGTACAGAAATAGTGGCTCAAATTAACCGGGATATGTGTTGATAGGCCATTCACTACTTTGCTTAATTCCCCTCAGCAAATGGCACCGGTAAGAGGTATGACAAAACAATTAGCCAATTTCCGTAATTTCAACTAAACTAAAACGAAACGACGATGAAAAAATTAATTATTGCTGCCCTGGTGGGAGGTTTCATTCTTTTCATTTGGCAATCACTTTCTTTCATGGTGCTGCAACTGCACAACGATCAAATGAAGTATACGGATAAGCAGGACGAAATTTTGGCGATGCTGGAAGCATCCGGCCTGGAAGAAGGAGAATATTTTCTTCCCAATACATCGGATCAAGCTCCATCCGAAGAAGAACGTGAAGCTTTTATCGAGAAATACACGGATAAGCCCTGGGCCAGGATAGCCTATCACAAGGAATTAAATATGTCGATGGGCATGAATCTATTTCGTGGTCTCTTGGTTGATGTCCTTGCTGCCTTTATGCTCACCTGGCTTCTCTTACACTTTGCAGATCTGAATATGAG